>CAIPGJ010000757.1 GCA_903864555.1 uncultured Pseudomonadota bacterium
CTGTCCGGCTCGCCCTCGCCGCGCATAGACATGGTGACCGAGTGTCGTGACGCGAGGGTCTGGCTTAAGGTGAGCGACAACGGCTGCGGCTTTCCGGAAAGCATCGTCAAGCGTGCCTTCGAACCCTATGTCACCACCAAGCCCAAGGGCACCGGCCTGGGCCTGGCCATCGTCAAGAAGATCATCGATGAACACCACGGCACTATTGCCGTCCAGAATGCCCGGGAACGCGGGGCAAACGTGAACATCTCATTCCCGATTGCAGCGTAAAGAAAGAACATGGCTCAGATCCTGGTTGTAGATGACGAGATCGGCATACGAGAGCTGCTCTCCGAGATTCTTTCCGACGAAGGTCACACCGTGCGGGTAGCCGAGAACGCCACCCAGGCTCGTGAAGCCCGGCAACGGGCACGTCCTGATCTGGTATTGCTGGACATCTGGATGCCTGACGCCGATGGCATCACCCTGCTCAAGGAGTGGGCTTCCTCCGGGCAGCTGAACATGCCGGTCGTCATGATGTCCGGCCATGCCACCATCGATACCGCGGTCGAGGCGACACGCATCGGTGCCCTGGATTTCCTGGAAAAGCCGATTGCGCTGCAAAAGCTGCTGGCTACGGTCAAGCGTGCCCTGGCCCAACAGGACGCCCGCGCCTCGCGCGCCATCAGCATCGGCGATTTCGGTAAATCGCAGGCTCTGGGTGACCTGAAGAAACGCCTGGCCCAGTTGATCCCGGCGCGTTCGTGGGTGCTGCTGCGCGGCGAGCGCGGCGTGATGCCCGAACTGTATGCACGCGCGCTGCACCAGCCCGGCACCGCCTGGATCAATGCCGGCGCGTTCCTCGGGAAAGCCGGCACGCAGGAGGCTCACCCGGCAGCCGGCGGCGTGCTGTTCATCGATGAGCTGGGCCGGCTGTCTGCCAACCAGCAAAAGCACCTGGCCTTCCTTGCCGGGCAGACCGAGCGTTTCAAGTTGCGTGTTATCTGCTTCAGCTCGCAGGGACTGCGGCGCCTCAGCGAAACCCAGGGACTGGACGCGAGCCTGGCGACGCGCCTGTCCGAGGTGGTGCTGCCCATTCCCCCCTTGCGTGAACTGGCCGAGGACATTCCCGACCTGGCACTGGCTTTCCTGGGAAAGTTGATCGAAAGCCGAGATTGCCCGCCGCGCCGTTTTTCCCCGGACGCCTTGCGCACGCTTTGTGCGCATGACTGGCCGGGCAACCTGGAAGACCTTGCAGGGACCGTCCGTTCCCTGGCGGCAACTGCGCTGGGTGAGGAAATCACCGCGGCCGAAGCTGCGGCCATGCTGAAGGAGTTTGCCGGTGAAGGGCCGCTGGCCGACCTGCCCCTGGACCTGCCATTGCGCGAGGCTCGCGAAGCCTTCGAGCGCGCCTACTTCGAACGCCACTTGGCTGCCGAGGGCGGTTCCATTGCCAGGGTCGCGGAAAAGAGCGGCCTGGAGCGTACCCACCTCTACCGCAAGCTCAAGGCGCTGGGCATCGCCACCGGACGCAAGGATGGCGAGTCCTGACAGAGTAGAATCGTTGTCCGGTTTCCGTGGCAATCCGACATGAACGCCAGCAGCCAATCCCGGTGGATACCGGCAGGGAGCGCTGATTGAGAATTGTCATCCTGGGTGCAGGCCGTGTCGGCCAGTCACTCGCCGAGAGCCTGGTCTCCGAGCAAAACGACATCACGGTGGTTGATGTCGATGAGGCGCGCCTGCGTGAGATGCAGAACCGCCTGGACCTGCGCACCGTCTCGGGTAACGCATCACATCCCTCGGTCCTGAGGGAGGCCGGCATCGAGGATGCCGACATGATGATTGCGGTCACCCAGAGCGACGAAATCAACCTGGTTGCCTGCAAGCTGGCGGCCAGCTTCTTCAATGTCCCCACGCGTATCGCGCGTATCCGCGCCACCGAGTTCCTGGATAACGAGCGTGTGCTGGGCGAGGACGGTTTCTCGGTCAATCTGGCCATCTGCCCGGAACAGATACTCACCGACTACATCGTCAAGCTGATCCAGTTTCCGGAAGCCCTGCAGGTGCTGGAGTTTGCCCAAGGCAAGGTCAGCCTGGTCGCCGTGCGCGCTTTCCAGGGCGGACCGCTGGTAGGCCATCCGCTGAAGGATCTGCGCCGCCACATCCCCAGCGTGGATGCGCGCGTTGCCGCGATATTCCGGGATGACCGCTCCATCGTCCCCGAGGGTGACACCATTGTCGAGCCCGGTGATGAAGTGTTCTGCCTGGCCGCCACCCAGGACATCCGCCAGGTCATGCGCGAACTGCGCCGCATGGACAAGCCGGTGCGGCGCGTCATGATTGCCGGTGGCGGCAACATCGGTCTGCGCCTGGCCGAAGCGCTGGAGCGCGACTACACCGTCAAGGTCATCGAGTACAACAAGCGGCGTTGTGAATATCTGGCGTGCCAGCTGAACAAGGCACTGGTGCTGCAAGGCGATGTCACCGATGAAGGCCTGCTGGAAACAGAAGACGTGTCGGCGATGGATGTCTTCGTGGCAGTCACTGATGATGATGAAAACAACATCATGTCCAGCCTGCTGGCCAAGCGCATGGGCGCGCGCCGGGTGATCACGCTGATCAACCGGCGTGCCTATGTGAACCTGCTCCAGGCCGGCAGCATCGACATCGCCATCTCCCCTGCGCAGGCCACCATAGGCACGCTGCTCGCCCACGTCCGCCGGGGCGATGTCACGCAGGTGCACAGCCTGCGCCGCGGTGCCGCCGAGGCCATCGAGGCGGTGGTCCACGGCGATCGCGAATCGTGCAAGCTGGTGGGCAGGCGTGTCGAGGACATCGATCTTCCCAAGGGGACGACGATAGGCGCCATCGTGCGCGGCGAGGAGGTGATCATGGCCCACCACGACACCGTGATACGTGCAGAGGACCACGTCATCGTCTTTGTTACTGACAAGAAAATGCTGCCCAAGGTCGAGAAGCTGTTTCAGGTGGGCATCAGCTTCGTCTGATCTCCAAAAAACATGGTTCGCATCCTTCCGGTTTTGCACATCCTGGCTCACGTCATCGTCATCCTTGCAGTATTCATGATGGTGCCGCTGGGATTGTCCATGGCGATCGATGATGGCGCCGCCAAAGCCTACGCAGAGGCCCTCCTGGTCACCGCCCTTACCGGCATTGCGCTCTGGGCGGCCACCCGCCGCCACAAGCGGGAACTACAGACCCGCGACGGCTTCCTGCTGGTGTCGCTGGTGTGGACGGTGCTGCCGGTTTTTGCCATGTTGCCCCTGCTGCTCTACATCCCGGGCCTGTCTGTCACCGATGCCTACTTCGAGGGGGTGTCCGGGCTGACTGCGAGCGGCGGCACGGTGTTGACCGGCCTGGATCACTTGCCACCTTCCATCAATATCTGGCGCGGGCTGATGATCTGGCTGGGCGGCATGGGCATCATCGTGCTGGCGGTTGCGGTGCTGCCGCTGCTCGGCGTCGGTGGCAGCCAGGCGTTCCGTGCCGAAACCCCGGGACCGATGAAGGACAGCAAGCTCACTCCCCGCATCACCCAGACGGCGAAAGGGCTCTGGCTGGTGTACGTGTGCCTGACCGCGGCCTGCATGCTCTCCTACCGCGTCGCCGGCATGAGCTGGCTGGATGCGGTGATGCACGGGTTTACCACCACCGGCCTGGGCGGCTTCTCGACGCACGACGAGAGTTTTGCCTGGTTCAACTCGCCCGTGATGGAGGCGGTCGCCATTGTCTTCATGACTATCTCCGGCATCAACTACGCCACCCATTTCCTGCTGCTGCGCGGGGGCGGTCTGCGGGTCTACCGGCGTGATCCGGAGGCGCTGGCCTACATCGGCCTGCTCGCCGGCAGTTCGCTGATGATCGCCCTCTTCCTCATGCACGGCGGGGTGTTCGACAGCTTCTGGACGGCCATGCGCTATGCCGCCTTCAACGTTGTCTCGGTGGCCACCACCACCGGCTATGCCACCACCGACTACAACCTGTGGCCGACCTTTGCGCCGGTCTGGCTGCTGTTCATTTCCTGCTTCGCCTGTTGTTCCGGGTCGACCGGCGGCGGCATCAAGATGATCCGGGCCCGCATGATGCTGCACCAGGCCGTGCGGGAGATGACCCGCATCGTCCATCCGCGCGCCCTCACGCCGGTGAAGATCAACGGCGCGCCGGTGGAGAACAACATCATCTTTGCAGTGCTGGCTTTCATGCTGATGTATGGCACCACGCTGATTGCCGGCACCATGCTGCTGGCGGTGTCGGGGGCTGACATCGTCACGGCTTTCTCGGCCATCGTGGCCTGCATCAACAACATGGGGCCCGGCCTGAACAAGGTCGGCCCGGCATCGACCTTTGCCGTGCTCAACGACTTCCAGACCTGGGTCTGCACCTTCGTCATGTTGCTGGGCCGCCTGGAGTTGTTTACCCTGATCGTGGTGCTTACCCCCTCCTTCTGGCGGCGTTAGTGTCCACCGTATTTGCGGGGCCTTCAGCGCCTGCGCCACCGCCCAAGGGCCGGATTGCCGGTGTGCTGACCAATGTCCTGACCGGCGCGGATCCTTTCCGGCTGCGCGTCGCGCAGAACCTGCTGGAACAGCGGCCCGCCGATGAGGCTTGGGCAGTACTCGACAATACCGGCGCATCGGCACTACGCGACCATGGTGCACATCTGGTCGCCATGGACAAGGATTGCCTATGCTGCACCGGCAGCGTCACCCTGCGCGTGACCCTGACGCGTCTTTTGCGCCAGGCCAGGCCACGCCGGCTGATCGTGTTGCCCTCGGCGCAGGCCCGTCTGGCCGAAGTGCTGGCGGTGCTGTCCGATCCCTGGCTATCTGCTGCGCTCGACCTGCGTGCCGCCGTCGCCCTGGCCCACGCGGGTGACTGGCACGCAGGCACGCTGGCGGCGCGGCAAGCGTCGCTGGCAATGCTGCGCGAGGCTCAGGCCGCGGCTGTCGAATTTGGTGAGGATGCCATCGCCGCAGGCGCGATGCGGGAGGCCCTGACGGGTGTGGATCACGTGGTGGCTCTGGCCTCCGCGGAGCTGCCGCCGGCGCTGCTGGATCAGGCGGGCGTCAGGGCGAGATCGCGGTTCCCGGTCGGGGATGAGTGATAACAATCAGACGAATCAACCAATAAAGATAAACACAGCCATTCCAAACTGATATTAATTGATCAGTTCAAAGGACAGGAAGAAGGTATCCAGGTCGGCCGTGCTCAGGGAGCCCGGCTTGCTGACCACGGCCAGCTGAAAAAGCCGTTTGTTGCTGGCGATCAGGCGTGCATGGATTTCCCGCGGGCTGCCATCGGCTGCCGTGCCGGTGATCACCAAGGCGCGGGCCTGAGTGCCAGGCGGTCCGTTGATGACGCGGTCTTCCAGGAGCCGGCCCCTGGCATTGCGCAACAGGCCTTCCTGTGTGGCAGCGACGTGGCTGGCCGCCCCGTCCGGGTAATCGGCATGACCGACACCGAACAGCGCGTTGGGCGTCTGGGCCATGATGCGCACCTGGGTGATGCCATCGGCGCCCTTGCCGGTGGCGCTTTCCCCACGCGCCGGCAGCAACACCTTGAAGCCGCCCTCGGTCGAGCGCATTTCCTTCCAGTCGAGTTCGGGATAGCAGCCGCCCAGCAGCAGCACTGCCACCAGCGCAAACAGTACCGACCAGGCGCGATGCAGACTTGGAGCGCCTGACAGCATTGCCGTCAGGCACCCTGACTCAGGGGAGCGCGAGGGGGGGTGTCCCCTCGCATCGTTAGGCACTCTCAGAGCCCCTGACTGAATTGGCTTCAGGGGCATCTGATGCAGCGGAGCGCAAGGGGCGTATCCGCTTGCATTGTTGGGCGCCTTTACTTGGCGCAAATGACCGAGATTTCCACCAGCATGCGCGGATCGGCCAGCTTGGCTTCCACGGTGGCGCGGGCCGGCAGGTTGTCCGGGTCCACCCAGGTCAGCCACACCTTGTTCATGTACTCGCGGTTGCGGATGTCAGACACCCAGATGTTGGCCGACAGGATCTTCGACTTGTCGGTACCGGCCTGGGCCAGCACGTTGTCGATGGCCTTCAGTACCTGCGTGGTCTGGCCGCGCACGTCCTGGGACAGGTCTTCAGCCACCTGTCCGGCCGTGTAGACAATGCCGTTGTACTCGGTGGCGTCGCAGAGAATTTTCTGGGGGTTGTAGCGCTTGATGGTCATAGGTCGTCCGAGATGATGATGGGGTTGTCGGTCTTGCGCAGCCTCAATGCCTCGAGGCTGGCGCGGAACTCGGGTGGAATCTCCGTGGCCTTGCGGGTCTTGGTGTCCACCATGATCATGGTCACTTCGCCCGTGGCATGGCAGCTGCCATTATTGAATACCGCGTTGCCCCAGGTCCAGGTGCTGCGTGTGATATGCACGATGCCGGCGCCGACGTGCAGGACAGCCGGGAATTTCAGTTCCTGGTGATAGATGAGCAGCTGGCGGCCCACCACCGAGGCGGTGCCCGGCGGTCGCGGTCCCAGACGGGCGCGCCGCGCACGGCCCCTGGCCAGCTCGAAATAGGTGGCGTAGACGGCATTGTTCATGTGCCCGTTGATGTCGAGATCACGATAACGCATGTTCTCCTGGGCCATGATCGGGAACATGGCGTAGTCCTTGAGCTGCTTGATGTCGTAGGCGGTGGTCATTTCGGATACAGACTGCTTTCTTGCCTGGGTTGTGGTGTTACAGGTTGGGGGCGAGCCAGCGTTCGGCCTCATCCAGGGAAAGGCCCTTGCGTGCGGCATAGTCCTTCACCTGATCGGGGCCGATTTTGCCCACGGCAAAATACTGGGACTGCGGATGGCCGATGTAGAAGCCGCTCACCGCGGCCGCCGGCATCATGGCGTAGCTCTCGGTGAGCGTGATGCCGGCCTCCGGTGCATTCAGCAGCGAGAACAGGCCGGCCTTTTCGGTGTGGTCGGGGCAGGCCGGATAGCCGGGCGCTGGCCGGATGCCGTGGTACTTCTCGGCAACCAGTGCGTCATTGCCCAGTGCCTCGTCTGCGGCATAGCCCCAGAACTCCTTGCGTACGCGCTCGTGCAGGCACTCGGCAAAGGCCTCGGCCAGCCGGTCGGCCAGGGATTTCAGCAGGATGGCGTTGTAGTCGTCGTGCTTCGCCTCGTAGGCCCTGACGCGCTCGTCGATGCCAATGCCGGCCGTGACGGCAAAGGCGCCGACATAGTCCTGGATGCCGGCATCATGCGGTGCCACGAAATCGGCCAGACAGTAATTGGCGCGGTCTGCAGCCTTTTCGATCTGCTGGCGCAGGTTGTGCCAGGTCATGAGCTTCGTGGTACGTGACTCATCGGCATAGATCTCGATGTCATCGCCCACTGAGGCGGCCGGCCACAGGCCGAACATGCCGCTGGCGGTGAGCCAGCGGCCTTCGATGATCTTCTTCAGCATGGCCTGGCCGTCGTGGAAGACATTGCGCGCGGATTCCCCGACCACCGGGTCCTCCAGTACTTTCGGATAGCTGCCGGCCAGGTCCCAGGTCTGGAAGAAGGGTGACCAGTCGATGTACTTCGCCAGTTCGCCCAGATCGTAGTTCTTCAGCAGCTTGCGGCCGATCAGCTTTGGCCGTGTGGGGGTGTAGCCTTTCCAGTCGATGGCGAAGTGGTTGCCGCGCGCCTTGCCCAGTGCCACCAGCGTCGGGCCTTTCTTGCTGGCGTGCTGGGTGCGGATCTTGTCGTAGTCGGCTTCCAGGGTGGTGAGGTAATCGCCACGCTGGGCATCCGAGAGCAGGCTGGAGCAGACCGCCACGGAGCGCGAGGCATCCGGCACGTAGACAGTTGGGCCGGCCGTGTAATTCGGCGCGATCTTCACCGCGGTGTGCACGCGTGAGGTGGTGGCCCCGCCGATCAGCAGCGGCAGCGTGAAGCCTTGGCGCTGCATCTCCTTGGCCACATGCCCCATCTCTTCGAGTGAGGGCGTGATCAGTCCGGACAGGCCGATGATGTCGGCGTGTTCTTCGCGCGCGGTGTCCAGGATCTTCTGCGCCGAAACCATGACGCCCAGGTTCACCACTTCGTAGTTGTTGCACTGGAGCACCACCGACACGATGTTCTTGCCGATGTCATGGACGTCGCCCTTCACCGTGGCAATGACGATCTTGCCCTTGGGCTTGGCCGCTTCGCCTGACTCGCTGGCCACCCGGGCTTTTTCTGCCTCGATGTAGGGGATCAGGTGGGCCACCGCCTGCTTCATCACGCGGGCGGATTTCACCACCTGGGGCAGGAACATCTTGCCGGCGCCGAACAGGTCGCCGACGACATTCATGCCATCCATGAGCGGCCCTTCGATCACCTCGATGGGGCGGCCGCCGCGCGCCTCGATCTCCTGGCGGATGGTCTCGGTGTCCTCGACGATCCATTGCGTGATGCCGTGCACCATCGCATGGGTGAGGCGCTGCCCAACTGGGGCATTGCGCCACGCCAGGTTCTGCTCGGCCCTGGCGCCGCCCGCCTTGAGCGTGCCGGCCAGTTCGATCAGCCGTTCGGTGGGGTCGCTGCCCTCTGCGCCTGCATTCCCGGGCCGTCGGTTGAGCACCACGTCCTCGACGCGCTCGCGCAGCTCGGGGTCGAGATCGTCATACACGCCGACCATGCCGGCGTTGACGATGCCCATGGTCATGCCCGCCTTGATGGCGTGGTAGAGGAACACCGTGTGGATGGCCTCGCGCGCCGGGTCATTGCCGCGGAAGGAGAAGCTGACATTGGAGACCCCGCCCGACACCTTGGCGTAGGGCAGGTGCTGGCGGATCCAGCGCGTGGCCTCGATGAAGTCCACGCCGTAATTGTTGTGTTCATCGATGCCGGTGGCAATGGCAAAGATGTTCGGGTCGAAGATGATGTCTTCGGCGGGAAAGCCCAGCTGCTGCGTCAGCAGTTCGTAGGCACGCCTGCAGATCTCGGTCTTGCGCTGGAAGGTGTCGGCCTGGCCCTGCTCGTCAAAGGCCATGACGATGATGGCAGCGCCATAGCGCTTGCACAGTTTCGCCTGGGCAAGGAAGGCGGCTTCACCTTCCTTGAGCGAAATGGAGTTGACGATGGCCTTGCCCTGCACGCACTTCAGGCCCGCCTCGATCACTTCCCACTTGGAGGAGTCGATCATGATGGGCACGCGCGCGATGTCCGGCTCCGAGGCCACCAGATTCAGGAAGCGCACCATGGCGGCCTTCGAATCCAGCATGGCCTCGTCCATGTTGATGTCGATCACCTGGGCGCCGTTCTCCACCTGCTGGCGTGCCACGGCCAGGGCTTCGTCGTACTGCTCGTTCAGGATCAGCCGGGCGAAGGCCTTGGAACCGGTGACATTGGTGCGCTCGCCGACGTTGACGAAGAGCGAGCTCTCGTCGATGTTGAAGGCTTCCAGGCCGGACAGACGCAGCTTGCGGTCGGCCTCGGGCGGGCGCCGTGGCGGCAGCGGCTTCACCGCTTTGGCAATGGCGCGGATATGGTCGGGCGTGGTGCCGCAGCAGCCGCCGGCAATGTTCACCAGCCCGGCGCCGGCGAATTCACTCAGCAGCGAGGAGGTGATATCCGGGGTCTCGTCAAAGCCGGTGTCGCTCATCGGATTGGGCAGGCCGGCATTCGGGTAGACGCAGATGTGCGCCTCGCAGATGCGCGACAGCTCTTCGATGTAAGGCCTCATCAGCGTGGCCCCCAGCGCGCAGTTCAAGCCGATGGTCAGCGGGTTGGCGTGCCGCACCGAATTCCAGAAGGCTTCCACCGTCTGGCCGGACAGGATGCGGCCGGAGGCATCGGTGACCGTGCCCGAAATCATGATGGGCAGGCGCACGCCCTTCTCGTCGAAGAAGGTCTCGATGGCGAACAGGGCCGCCTTGGCATTCAGTGTGTCGAAGATGGTCTCGACCAGAAACACGTCGACGCCGCCCTCGTACAGCGCACGCGCCTGCTCCAGATAGGCAGCCACCAGTTCGTCGAAGGTGACATTGCGCGCGCCCGGGTCATTCACGTCCGGCGAGATCGATGCGGTCTTGGGCGTCGGCCCGAAGGCACCCGCGGCAAAGCGCGGCGCATCCGGCGTCGAGTATTTCGCGCAGGCGGCCTTGGCCAGGCGCGCCGAGGCGACGTTCATCTCCCAGGCCAGGTCTTCCATGTGGTAATCGGCCTGGGCCACGCGCGTGGCGCCAAAGGTGTTGGTCTCGAGGATGTCTGCCCCGGCGGCCAGGTACTGCTCATGGATCTCGCTGATGACCTCCGGACGCGTGAGTGACAGCAACTCGTTGTTGCCCTTCACGTCCTGATCCAGCTCGGCAAAGCGGGTGCCGCGATACTCGGCCTCGCCCAGCTTGTAGCGCTGGATCATGGTGCCCATGGCGCCGTCCAGGATCAGGATGCGGCGTGACAGCAGGTCACGAAGCTCGTCGGTGCGGTCGGTATGGCTGGTCATGGCGGAATCCGAATAAAAAAACCCGTTCAGCTGGCGCATTTGCGGCAATGCAGCTAAACGGGTTTCCCTCGCTTTAGCCGTATTTGTTTTGCACCCCTTCTTCCGGGTGGCGCCCGCAAGCTGATGTCAAATCGGCGCGAGGCGAAACATTAACGATTCAAGGGGTTAATGTCAAATATAGTCAGGCTGTTCAAGTGTTTGTGATGCCGCTCGAGCCCATCAGTGGCGCCATTCCATGGCGTGAGCGTGCCCTGCTGCATTGCTCGTCCCCTGGCTGCACTTCACGGCAGGGCGAGGGGCGTTGTTGGTAAATGCGGCAGCTGAGGTCCTCGCCGACTGCACCCTGCAATGCGGCACACCGCGGCGTCTTGCGGTTGGTACCCGCCATGCAACTGAAGGTGGCATTCACCTGCTCGGTCAGTTCCAGCGGGATGGCATTGGCTGCGGCTTCAGCCCAGTAGAAGGACACCCGAAAGCTGGCGCAGCAGGCGCCACAGGTCTGGCAGGGCGACTGGGTAACCGGTTCGGAACGCATGGCAGGCAGGTGTCTCCGGGGATAGGGCGGGATGGGTGAGCATTCCGGTCTGCAATGCAGATGATAATAATACGGTGATTCAGTTAATGATGAAGATGATCATCACTCAATATCGATAATAATTGCTTGGTTAGACGGGTTCGTATGGGCGCTCCGACCGCGGGTCCCGCCACCGTCATTGTGGCCGGTTTCATGCAGGCTTCCTCATGAACCGGCCACCTCAGCAACCTGGCCGCAGGCCGCGTGGTCAGCGCCGCAGTGATGGCGCGATAGACTCGTGGCTTGTCCAGTGATTCTCCAGCCGCCGCTTATCCGCCTCTGCGCATGGCCTTCCTTGTCTGGGGGCTGGCCGCGGCGCTGTATTTCATCGCCTTCTTTCATCGTGTCACCCCGGCGGTCATCACTGGTGAACTGATGGCCGAGTTCAGCCTGGGGGCTGCGGCATTGGGCAATCTGTCGGCGTTTTACTTCTACAGTTATGTTGGCTTGCAAATTCCTTTTGGCATGCTGCTGGATCGCTGGGGCGCCCGCAGGGTGCTCACCGTCGGTTGCGTGATGGCCGGATTGGGCGCAGCGGCCTTTGCGCTTTCCTCGAGCTTTGCCCTGGCGGCCACCGGACGCCTGCTGGTGGGCGCCGCGGTGGGGGTGGCTTTTGTTGCCATGCTCAAGCTGGCCGCACACTGGTTTGCACCGTCCCGCTTTGCCATGCTGTCCGGTCTGGCGCTGTTGACCGGCATCCTCGGTGCCATCAGTGCGGGTGCTCCGCTGCGCCTGGCGACGGATCTGTTCGGCTGGCGTTCCGCCATTCTGGTGGTCGCCGCGATGTCCCTGCTGCTCGCGGCCGCCATCTGGCGGGTGGTGCGTGACGACCCTGCTGACCGCGGCCTGCGCAGTCATGCAACTGGCCAAGCCGTCGAGCACCAGGCCTTGCAGAGGCCGGGGGCCCTCGCCGGGCTGAAAGCCGTGGCTGCCTATCGCAACATCTGGCTGATCTTCTTTCTGTGCGGCGGATTCACCGGACCGATGCTGACCTTCGCCGGCCTTTGGGGGGTGCCCTTCCTCACTATGCAATATGGCCTGTCCACCGCCCAGGCGGCGCTGGTGACCTCGGCCATGATGCTGGCCTGGGGCCTGGCAGGTCCGCTGCTCGGAGCGCTGTCTGATCGCATTGGCCGGCGCAAGCCCGTCTATGCCGCCGGGATGGTGCTGGCCACGCTGGCGTGGTCCGTGGTCTGGATGGTGCCGGGTCTGCCACTGGCCCTGCTGATTGCCTTGCTCCTGCTGGCCGGTATCGCCACCGGCAGCGTCATCATCTCCTTTGCTTTTGCCAAGGAATCCGCACCGGCTCATCTGTCTGGCACCACAGGCGGTATCACCAACATGGGCAA
>CAIPGJ010000758.1 GCA_903864555.1 uncultured Pseudomonadota bacterium
GGACACACCCACCGCGATCGAGGCAGGCATCCCGGGCATGGTGGCTGGTTCGTTCCAGGTAGTGACTGCGCCGGGCGCCACCCCGCCCGCCATCATCAATGCGCTGCGCTTGGCCACCAGTGAGGTCATGAAAGACACCGCATTCCAGGCTGAACTGCAGGCCCTGTCCATCGACCCGATTGCCGACTCCACGCCCGAGTCCGCCAAGCAATACATCCGGCAGGAACTGGCCAAGTGGGGGCCCATTGTCCGGGCGACCGGGGTGAAGCTGGAGCAGTAAGACTCTCCTGCAGCCTGGCTATTCAGCCGGCATGCTCGTCATGTAATGCGTGAACCACTGCCATTCGGCCACCGACGCCAGGCCCACGCTCACCAGCTGGGGCGGCTCGGTTTCCCCGAAATGCACATGCGATTCCGGATGCTTGGCGGCAAAGCGATCAGCGTAGGTACGCCAGACTGCATCAAAGCCACCAATAGAGGCGTGGCTGACGAGAAGATCGTGACAGACAGCATTGCGCAGGCCGGCTTTCCAGGCCCGGTAGCTGAAGTCGAAGTCGTACAGGTGCCAGCCGTCGAAAGTATCCGCGTCGAATCCCAGCTGTTCGGCCACATGGCGGTGGCACGCGAGGAACATGCCGTCCAGCACCAGCGGGGCGGGCGTGGCCGCTCCCTGCATGTGGTGGGTCGTCACCGTGATGCCTTGCGGGGTCAGCATGCCCACCTGCCCATGCATGTGCGGCCAGCGTGAATACAGCCAGCCCTCTCCGTGCAGCTGCGTGCTGCCGGCCACACCGACCAGGTCAAACGACTGCAGCCGCCTGAGCAGGCGATCGGCAAAGTCCGGCGCGTGCACGGCGATATCGTCATGGCAGAACAGCAGCAGTTCGCCGCGCGCCCGGGATAATCCCTGCGCCTGGCCTTCGCACATCGAGCGGGCGTCATGGACGCCAATGATTTCATGCGGGAAGCCCGCCAGGTGCTGGCTCAGATTGGCGCTGACCGCGGCGAATTTTGCTGCATGGATCGAACAGACCACCACCGAGAGCAAGGGCTTTGTGCCAGTCCAGGCTGGTTCGCAGGGTGCAGCCAGTCCGCGCTTTGCGTCTCCGCGCGCCTGCACCAGCGCCAGATTGGCCCGTGCATTGAGCAGCAAGGGAAAGCGTGGATGGCGTTCGAGGCATGCCGAGAACTGTCGGGCTGCGTCGACATATTGTTGTCGTTTTAGAGCGATACTTCCCATCATGAAAAAGAGAGCAGGCAGATTATTATCAATGGCCAGCGCCGATTTAAGGCTTTTCTCGGCGCCATCGAGCTCATCGCGCGACCAGGCCTCGGTGGCCCGGGCGTACAGGGCATCGACTTGTCGATCGATGTCCTGCTGAACCAGCGGGTCCGGATGACGGCTGAACGCGTCGAGAATGCGTTTGAGCATGGGGGCGTCTGCGCTCAGCGGCGCTTGCTGCCGCCACCGAGGATCGAACCGAGCACGCCGCGGATGATTTCCCGGCCAACCTGCGACCCGACTGCGCGGGCAGCGCTCTTCGCCGCTGATTCCAGCAATCCCTCCTTGCGGCCGCCACGCGGGCCGGTCGAGCCCATCAGGATGCTGCCCAGGGTGCCCATGATGCCGCCATCAGCCGCGCCTGCTCCCGCGCCCGAAGTGCCACTGTCACCGGCATCGCCAGCACCGCCCTGGCGCTCGGTGGTGCGCTGGGTGAGCTTCTCGTAGGCCGATTCGCGATCGACCAGCTTCTCGTAGTGGCCGAAGATTGACGAGCCGGAAATCGTCGCCTGGCGCTCCGCTTGCGTGGCGGGGCCAATGCGCGTGGAAGGTGGCAGCACAAACGCCCTTTCGACGATGGTGGGTCGACCCTTTTCATCCAGGAAGGACACCAGGGCTTCTCCCACCGACAATTCGGTGATGGCCTGGGCTGCATCCAGCTTGGGGTTGGGGCGCATGGTCTCGGCCGCCGACTTGACCGCCTTCTGGTCCTTGGGCGTGAAGGCGCGCAAGGCATGCTGCACGCGATTGCCCAGCTGACCCAGCACCGAATCGGGGATGTCCATTGGATTCTGGGTGACGAAATAAACGCCCACGCCCTTGGAGCGGATCAGCCTGACCACCTGCTCGATCTTCTCCAGCAGGATCCTGGGCGCTTCGTTGAAGAGCAGGTGGGCTTCGTCGAAGAAGAACACCAGCCTGGGCTTGTCCACATCCCCCACTTCCGGCAGTTGCTCGAACAGCTCGGAGAGCATCCACAGCAGAAACGTTGAATACAGCCGCGGCGAGTTCATCAGCTGGTCGGCCGCCAGGATGTTGATGACGCCCTGGCCGGACTGGCTGCCGCTGGCTGTCTGCATGATGTCCCCGATGTCCAGTGCCGGCTCGCCGAACAGCAGGCTGCCACCCTGCTGCTCCAGTTCGAGCAGCCCGCGCTGTATGGCACCCACCGAAGCGGCGGAGATGTTGCCGTAGCTGGTCTGGAAGTCGCGCGCATGTTCACCCACGTGCATCAGCATGGCGCGCAGGTCCTTCAGGTCGAGCAGCAGCATGCCCTGGTCGTCGGCGATCTTGAACACCAGCGTGAGCACCCCCTGCTGGGTGTCATTGAGGTTGAGCATGCGCCCCAGCAGCAGCGGCCCCATGTCGGAGATGGTGGCCCGCACCGGATGGCCGGCCTTGCCGTACATGTCCCAGAAGGTCACCGGACAGGCCTGGAAGCGCGCCTCCAGGCCGAGCAGGTCGAGTCGCTCCTTCAGGCGTGGCGACAGGCTGCCCGGCTGTGACAGGCCGGACAGGTCACCCTTCACGTCGGCCATGAACACCGGCACGCCGATCCGCGAAAAGGCTTCCGCGAGCGTCTGCAGGGTCACGCTCTTGCCGGTGCCGGTGGCGCCCGTGATCAGTCCATGCCGGTTGGCCAGGGCCGGCAGCATACTCAGTTCGGCATGGGTGTTCTTCGCAATCAGCAGGGACTGGGTCATGTGAGGTCCGGAGGAAAAAAGGGCGGGGAGGTGGGGAGGGAGGAAGGTGGCTCGGATGCTAAAATTCTCGCAGCTTATGGAGCGCTTGTCTCTCGACAATCGAATTGGACCTTTGCCGGTCCGGCCACCGTCGCGCTGCACCAACATCCGGGAACAGAATCATGGCAGGACATTCCAAGTGGGCCAACATCAAGCACAAAAAGGCCATCACCGATGCCAAGCGGGGCAAGGCCTTCACCAAGGTCATCAAGGAAATCACGGTGGCTGCGCGCATGGGGGGCAGTGATCCGGCCATGAACCCGCGCCTGCGCCTTGCCATGGACAAGGCGCGCGAGGTGAACCTGGGCAAGGACACCATGATGAATGCCGTGAAACGCGGCGCCGGCGAGCTCGACGGGGTGAACTACGAGGAAATCCGCTATGAAGGCTACGGCGTCGCCGGGGCCGCAGTCATCGTGGATTGCATGACCGACAACCGTACCCGTACCGTGGCCGACGTGCGCCACGCCTTCGCCAAGCATGGCGGCAACCTCGGCACCGACGGTTCGGTGGCCTTCCTGTTCAAGCATTGCGGACAGTTCATTTTTGCCCCGGGCACCAGTGAGGAAAAGGTCATGGAAGCCGCCATCGAGGCCGGCGCCGAGGATGTGGTGACCAATGACGATGGTTCGATCGAAGTGATGTGCGCCCCGCCTGATTTCGTGGCGGTGAAGGACGGCCTGGAGAAGGTCGGGCTGAAGGCGGAGATTGCCGACATCACCATGAAACCGGCCAACGAAGTGGAGCTGGCTGGGGACGATGCCGTGAAGATGCAGAAACTGCTCGATGCACTGGAATCCCTCGATGATGTGCAGGATGTCTATACCACTGCCGTGATCGATGACTGAACTTGATGACTGAGCGGTCATCGGTTGGCTGGTTCCTCCCTTAGCCATGCTGGCCTCCACCACTGCCGCCCCGGTGCGCATCCTGGGCATCGATCCAGGGCTGCGCATCACCGGATTTGGCGTGGTGGAAAAAAGCGGTAGCCGTCTCACCTATATCGCCAGCGGATGCATCCGAGCACCGATGGGCGAACTATCGGAGCGGCTCAAGGTGATCTTTTTCGGCCTGCGTGAACTCATCGCCATCCATGCGCCTGACCAGGTGGCCATCGAGCGGGTGTTCGTCAACGTCAACCCGGCTTCCACACTGGCGCTGGGTCAGGCCCGCGGTGCGGCCATCTGCGCGGCGGTGGATGTCGGGCTGTCGGTGGCCGAATACACCGCCTTGCAGGTCAAGCAGGCGGTGGTCGGCAAGGGCCACGCCGCGAAGGAGCAGGTGCAGGAAATGGTCAAGCGGCTGCTGTCCCTGCCTGCGGCGCCCGGGCCGGACGCCTCCGACGCCCTGGCGTGCGCGATCTGCCACGCCCATGGCGGCCAGGGGCTGGGAGCATTGGCAACGCGGGGATATCGTGTCAGGCGTGGTCGCCTGGTCTGATGGCGTCATGAGCACGCAGTGATGAACTCACTACTCTCTCCCGCGGTGATCGCCCCCGCCGCGTCGCATCCGCCAGAGCCCCGTCCGGAAAATTTTCGCAATGCCTGGTCGAAGATTTTCTTTGCGACGCGTCCGGCCTTTCTGTCCGTCACCGCGGGGGGCTGGCTGCTGGGCATGACATCGGCGCTGCTGTCGGGTCTGCCGGTCAATCCGGTCACGGCTGGCGTGGCGCTCATCCTGGGCCTGCTGGCGCACGCCGGCATCAATGTCATCAATGACTACTACGATGCAATAGACGGCTCCGACGCCGAGAATCGGGAAAGGGTGTTCCCCTTCACTGGCGGCTCGCGCTTCATCCAGAATGGCGTGCTCTCGCTGCGGGATGCCGCATGGCTGGGGTATGGCCTGCTCGCCCTGGTCATTCCCGGCGGGCTTTGGTTGGCCCGTCAGGCGGGCGATGCACTGTTGGTCATTGGCATGGCCGGGCTGCTGGTGGGTTGGGCCTATTCCGCCAGGCCACTTTCCCTCATGCGCAGCGGCTGGGGCGAACCTTGCGTGGCTGCAGGGTTTTTGCTGATCGTGATGGGGACGGACTGCGTCCAGCGAGGCAGCCTGTCGTCAGCACCGGTATGGCTCGGGCTGACGTACGCCTTGCTGGTCATGAACATCCTTTACCTCAACCAGTTTCCCGACTATGCCAGCGATGCGGTGGCGGGCAAGCGTAACTGGGTGGTGAGGCTGGGTCGGCGGCGTGCCCGCTGGCTGTATCTCCTTGTCGCGCTTTGGGCCCACGGTTGGTGGGCCGGCTTGCAGGCGCTGGGTCTGGTGCCGGGGATTTTCGCTGTGACGCTCCTGGCCGCTCCGGTTTCTGCTTACGCCGCGATTCAGGTGTTGTTGCATGCGGAGCAGCCGCAACGGCTTGCGCCGGCCATTCGTGCCACCATCGCCGCCGCGCTGCTGCATTCAGCGCTGGCCATGCTGGCATGGCTCGCCCACCACTGGAGTCGCACATGATAGGACGCATAGCCGGCATGCTGCTGGAGAAGAATCCGCCGCAGATCCTGGTGGAGGCCGGGGGCATCGGCTACGAAGTCGAAGTACCCATGAGCACCTTCTACAACCTGCCTGCCACCGGCGAGCGCGTGGTGCTTTGCACCCACCTGGTGGTGCGCGAGGACGCCCATCTCCTGTATGGCTTCGGCACCGATGCGGAGCGCCGCGTGTTCCGGCAGTTGCTGAAGATCTCCGGGGTCGGGGCGCGCATTGCCCTGGCGCTGTTGTCCGGGCTTTCCGTGGCCGAACTGACCGCGGCGGTGACCGGTCAGGATGCCAGCCGGCTGGTGAAGATTCCCGGCATCGGCAAGAAGACGGCAGAGCGCCTGCTGCTCGAACTCAAGGACAAGCTGGCCACCGACATGGTGTCCGGCGTCGCGGTGCATCGGCCGGCCTTGCCGGTAGACGACATCCTCAACGCCCTGCTCGGCCTGGGCTACAGCGACAGGGAGGCGCGGGGCGCGGTGAAACTGCTGCCCGAGGGTCTGTCCGTATCGGATGGCATACGCCAGGCGCTCAAGCTGCTTGCGCGGGCCTGATGCGGGTTTGTGATTTGCCCGGCCAGCCGCGACAATAGCCGCCATGGCCATTGAAACCGACCGCTTGATCGCACCCACCACGGCTTCCGTACAGGAAGAGGTCATCGAGCGGGCGCTGCGCCCGAAATCGCTGGACGAGTATGTCGGGCAGGAAAAAATTCGCGGGCAGCTCTCGATCTTTGTCGAGGCGGCACGCATGCGCAAGGAGGCACTCGATCACGTCCTGCTGTTTGGTCCTCCGGGCCTGGGCAAGACCACGCTCGCGCACATCATCGCGCGCGAAATGGGCGTCAACCTGCGCCAGACGTCCGGCCCGGTGCTGGAGCGGCCCGGTGACCTTGCCGCCATTCTGACCAACCTGGAGCCCAACGACGTCCTGTTCATCGACGAGATACACCGGCTGTCTCCCGTGGTGGAGGAAATCCTCTATCCGGCGCTCGAGGACTACCAGATCGACATCATGATCGGCGAGGGTCCGGCAGCGCGGTCCGTGAAGCTCGATCTGCCGCCTTTCACACTGGTGGGCGCCACCACGCGCGCGGGCATGCTGACCAATCCGCTGCGGGACCGCTTTGGCATCGTGGCACGCCTGGAGTTCTACACCGACCTCGAATTGCGCCAGATCGTCACGCGATCGGCTTCACTGCTGGAAGTCGAAATCAGCCCGGATGGTGCGCTGGAAGTGGCAAAGCGTTCACGCGGCACACCGCGCATCGCCAACCGGCTGCTGCGGCGTGTGCGTGACTATGCCCAGGTGAAGACGCGCTCCGGCATCACTTCGGAAGTCGCCGATGCAGCGCTGAAGATGCTCGATGTCGACACGCTGGGGCTGGACATCATGGACCGCAAGCTGCTGTTGGCGGTGATCGAGAAATTCGGTGGCGGCCCGGTGGGGCTGGACAACCTGGCCGCGGCGATCGGTGAGGAGGCGGACACCATAGAGGATGTCCTTGAGCCGTATCTCATCCAGCAGGGTTATCTGCAAAGGACCCCGCGTGGCCGCATCGCCACTCCGACTGCCTATGGACATCTCGGGTTTGCAGTGTCGCCGCCGCCCGGGGGCACGCGCGACCTCTGGAAAGGTCAGTAGGGGTCAGATGCGCAGGCGTCGTCAGCTGGTGTCGGTTTCACACCTGATTGCAGGCAGGCCATGACAGGAGCCGCCCCCATTTCTGCCAGTGGGCAGTCATCAGTCCCATTGACAGAGCCGGCAACATTCAGCATCGAAGTGCGCATCTACTACGAAGACACTGATGCCGGGGCGATCGTGTACTATGGAAATTACCTGCGCTACTTTGAGCGGGCGAGGACCGAGTGGCTCAGGTCCATGGGTATTTCGCAGCAGGCGCTGATGCGCGAGCAACAATTGCAGTTCGTTGTTCGGCATGCCGGGATGGATTTCCTCGCGCCGGCGCGCCTGGACGATGTCCTGGTGGTTTCCGTGCGGCCGATGCGGCTTGCACGTACCTACGTCGAACTGGAGCAACTGGTGACCCGGGAAGGGCGCACGCTGTGCCGCGGCGAAGTCACCATAGCCTGCATAGACGGTGTGCGCATGAAGCCGGCGGCCATTCCGCAGACCATCGCAGTAAGGATGAAGCCCTGATGGCAGGCCGGTAGCGGCCTGGCCGGACGGAAGACCCACCTGTGTCGGGAACAGAGCATGAATGCAACGCAGGACCTTTCAATACTCTCACTCATCTGGAACGCCAGCGCGGTGGTGCAGTTCGTCATGGCACTGCTGCTCGGGGTTTCCTTCACCTCCTGGTACTGGATATTCCGCAAGCTGTTTTCCATCCGGCGCGCCCGCAATCAGACCGAGAAGTTCGAAAAGGACTTCTGGAGCGGCAATGACCTCAACTCGCTGTACCA
>CAIPGJ010000759.1 GCA_903864555.1 uncultured Pseudomonadota bacterium
CGCTCGCTCTCGGGTGCCACCTGGGCTCCGGCCTATATTGCCTATGGCGACAACAACCGCACCGCCTGCGTGCGTATCCCCGGCGGACGGCTGGAGCTGCGCCTGCCCGATGGTTCCTGCAATCCCTATCTGGCCACCGCCGCCATCCTCGCCGCCGGCCTGGATGGCATCGACCGCAAGCTCGACCCGGGCAAGCCGGTCAACGACAACCTGTATGAGTGGTCACCAGAGAAGCTCAAGCGCGCCGGCATCGGCCTGCTGCCACAGAACCTGGCCGAGGCGCTGGATGCCTTCGAAGCCGACAAGGTGCTCAAGACCGCGCTGGGTGACGCGCTGTCAGCGGAGTTCCTGTCCCTCAAACGCATGGAGTGGGTGGAGTACTGCCGGCATGTGTCTGACTGGGAAACCAATCGCTATCTGGAGTTCTTCTGATGTGCGGCATCGTCGGACTGCTGATCAAGAAGCCCGAATTGCGCGAGCATCTGGGCGAGTGGATGCTGCCCATGCTGGTGGGCATGACCGAGCGCGGCCCCGATTCGGCCGGCATGGCGGTGTTCACCGAACCCGTGGCCGACCACCGGCGCAAGTTCAGTCTCTACTCGGGCAAGGGAGATTTCGACTGGAATACATTCGCTACAGCGGCCGGCACCGCCCTTGGTACAGACAGCACTTTGTCGACAAAGGCCAACCATGCCGTGCTCGAAAGCTCGGCTTCGGTGACCCAGGTGCGCGCCTGGCTGCGCCGCGACTGGCCTGCGCTCTACCTGCTGTCGGCGGGCCGCGCCATCGATCTGTACAAGGACACCGGCCGTCCGGCTGATGTGGCGGCACGCTACGACTTCGAATCGCTCACCGGCACCCATCTGGTGGGCCACACCCGCATGGCCACGGAGTCGGCCGTGACCCCGGCCCACGCCCACCCCTTCACCGCGGGGGAGGACTTCTGCCTGGTACACAACGGCTCGCTGTCCAATCCTTACTCCATCCGCCGCAAGCTGGAACCCCTGGGCATCGGTTTCGACACCGACAACGATACCGAGGCTGCCTGCCGCTTCCTCGAGTGGCGAATGCGCGAGGGCGATGCCCTGGAAACCGCGCTGCAGGCGGGATTCGACCAGCTCGACGGCTTCTACACCTTCCTCATGGGCACGCGCGACGAGCTGGCGCTGGTGCGCGACGCCTTTGCCTGCAAACCGGCCATCGTGGCCGAGACGGACGACTACGTGGCCATTTCCTCGGAGTTCCGTTCCCTGGCCCGGCTGCCGGATGTGAAGAATGCCCACCTGTTCGAGCCCAAGCCCGAGCAGATGTATGTGTGGAGGACGACATGAACGCTGCCAGCCAGACCCTCAGCTTCGATCTCGCGCGCGAACCGCTGCGGCAACTCAACCAGCGGCTGCACCAAGACCTGGGCGGCGTGAACGAAGTCTGCGTCCTCAATCCGGACGGTGCACACAACATCGCCGTCGGCGTGGATGCACCGGTCAGCATCCGCATCGAAGGCCATGCCGGTTATTACGCGGGCGGCATGAACAAGCAGGCCAGCATCACCGTGCAGGGCAATGCCGGCCCCGGCGTGGCCGAGGGCATGAGTTCGGGCCGCGTCCACGTGAAGGGCTTTGCCTCGGTGGCCGCTGGTGCCGCCGCCCATGGCGGCCTGCTGGTGATCGATGGCGATGCCTCCCTGCGCTGTGGCATTTCCATGAAGGGCATCGACATCGTCGTGGGCGGATCAGTGGGCGACTACTGCGCCTTCATGGCCCAGGCAGGCCGCCTGGTGATCTGCGGCGATGCCGGCGACGGCCTCGGAGATTCGCTCTACGAAGCGGTCATCTATGTCCGCGGGCAGGTGAAATCCCTGGGCGCGGATGCCCATGAGGAACCCATGACGGCCGCCGATTACGCAGCCGTCGCGCAACTCCTGGGGGCCGCCGGTGTGTCCCACGATCCGAAATCCTTCCGCCGCATCGCGTCCATGCGCAGCCTGTATCACTGGAATGCCGACGCCAACCAGGAATATTGAAGCCATGACCAAGCCCATCGAGTTCCACCGTCCCATCCAGCGCGAGGAAAGCTGGGGCTATGACCGCAAGACCCTGGACTACATCCAGAACGCCTCGGCGCATGGCCTGTACGAAATCCGCGGCCTGGGCGCCAAGCGCAAGTTGCCGCACTTCGATGACCTGGTGTTTCTCGGCGCCTCCCTGTCGCGCTATCCGCTGGAAGGCTATCGGGAGCGCTGCGATACCAAGACCCTGCTGGGCACCCGCTTCGCCAGCAAACCCATCGAACTGGCCATTCCCATCACCATCGCCGGCATGAGCTTTGGCGCGCTGTCGGCCAACGTGAAGGAAGCACTGGGGAGGGCTGCCACGGAAGTGGGTACTTCCACGACCACCGGCGATGGCGGCATGACCGCGGAGGAACGCGAGTCCTCCAAGACCCTCATCTACCAATGCCTGCCCTCACGCTACGGCTTCAATCCGGATGACGTGCGGCGCGCCGACGCCATTGAAGTGGTGATCGGGCAGGGGGCCAAACCCGGCGGCGGCGGCATGCTGCTCGGCCAGAAGGTCAACCCCCGGGTGGCGAAAATGCGCACCCTCCCCGAGAACGTTGACCAGCGCTCGGCCTGCCGGCATCCGGACTGGACCGGGCCGGACGACCTCACCATCAAGATCCAGGAGTTGCGCGAGATCACCGATTGGGAAAAGCCCATCTACGTCAAGGTGGGGGCAACCCGCACCCTGCATGACGTCAAGCTGGCAGTGCATGCCGGCGCCGATGTGATCGTCGTGGATGGCATGCAGGGCGGCACCGCCGCCACCCAGAGCGTTTTCATCGAGCATGTCGGCATCCCCACCCTGGCCGCGGTCAGGCAGGCGGTACAGGCGCTCGAAGAACTGGACATGAAGGACCAGGTCCAGCTCATCGTCTCTGGCGGCATACGCACCGGCGCCGATGTTGCCAAGGCATTGGCCATGGGTGCCGATGCCGTAGCCATCGGGCAGGGTGTGCTGATGGCGCTGGGCTGCAACCACGAGAGCTACCTGCAGAACGGCACCCGTCATTCAGCGGTGGAAGACTATGCCGCGCTGGGGACGGCACCGGGCTATTGCCACCATTGCCACACCGGCCAATGCCCGGTGGGCGTGACCACCCAGGACGCCATGCTGGAACAGCGGCTGGAGCCGGCAGTGGGCGCGCGTCACGTGCGCAACTACCTCAAGACCCTCAACATGGAACTCACCACCATCGCGCGGGCCTGTGGCAAACAGAACGTGCATCACCTGGAGCGCGAGGACCTGGTCGCACTGACGGTGGAGGCCGCCGCCATGGCCGGCGTGCCGCTGGCGGGCACCAGCTGGGTACCAGGAACTGAGAGCGCCTGACAGCATTGCCGTCAGGCGCCCTGACTTAGGGGCGCGCGAGGGGATGTGTCCCCTCGCATTGTTAGGCTCTCTTGGAACTCAAGGGCCCGACTCCGGACCGGGCGGAGGCCTCGCTCCGGCAGGAAAGCAGGCCGCTGTGCCACAATCCCGATCATGAAAACCTCCATTCCGCTCTGGGACATTCCCTCCCTCCCCGTGGTCGGCTCCGACGCCCGTTTTCCCATCCGCCGGGTGTTCTGCGTCGGCCGCAATTACGTTGAACACCAGAAGGAAATGGGCGGCGATGGCCGTGAACAGCCCTTCTTCTTCGCCAAGGCCGCGCATGATGTCGTGCCCATTGCACCAGGGGAGCAGGGTCAGATCCATTACGCGCCCATGACCTCCGACCTGCACTGGGAAACCGAGATGGTGGTGGCCCTGGGCAAGGGCGGATTCCGCATCGCCGTCGGCCAGGCCCTGGAAAATGTCTACGGCTACGGTGTCGGCCTGGACATGACCCGGCGGGACCTGCAGCAGGTAGGCAAGGACAAGGGCCGCCCGTGGACTTTCGGCAAGGACTTTGACCAGGCGGCGCCCATGGGTGCACTGACGCCGGCGGCCAGCA
>CAIPGJ010000760.1 GCA_903864555.1 uncultured Pseudomonadota bacterium
ATCAGCGACAAGCAGAAAAAAGAGTTCGAGGAAACCCTCGAACTCAATACCGCCTCACCGCTGGAGGGCGTGGGCGCATTCCGCATCAGCGCCTTCCGCCAGCGTGGCACGCCAGCCGTGGTGATCCGCTTCATTCCCGCACCATCCCGCCCTTCGAAAGTCTCAAGCTTCCTCCTGTGCTAAAGGAAATCATCATGGAGAAGCGCGGGCTGATCCTGATGGTCGGCGCCACCGGCTCGGGCAAGTCGACCTCTCTCGCGTCAATGATGGACTACCGCAACGAGGCGAAACCCGGGCATATCCTCACGCTCGAGGATCCAGTCGAGTTCATGTTCCAGAACAAGAAGTGCATCGTGAACCAGCGCGAGGTCGGCACAGACACGCTGGAATTCAAGACCGCGCTGAAGAATGCACTGCGCCAGGCGCCCGACTTGATCCTGATCGGCGAGGTCCGCGACAAGGAAACCATGGCCGCCTCCATCGCCTACGCGCAGTCAGGCCACCTGTGCCTAGCGACTCTGCATGCAAATAACAGCTACCACGCCCTGAACCGCGTCATCAGCTTCTACCCGCTGGACAATCGTCCGGCGCTGCTGGAGGATCTGGCGGCCACGCTCAAGGCCATCATTTCCCAGCGCCTGGTCAAGAACAAGGCCGGCGGGCGGAATGCGGCAGTGGAAGTACTGCTCAACAGCCGCCACATCGCTGAGTTGATCCAGAAGGGCGAAGTCAACGAAATCAAGGACGCCATGGAAAAGAGCCTCACGCCCGGCTGCCAGACCTTCGAGCAGGCCCTGTTCAGGATGCTGGTCGAGGACTCCATCACCGAGGAAGAGGCCATGGCCAACGCCGACTCGGCAACGAACCTGATGTGGCTGATCAGCAACACCGAGGAAGGTGTGCAGATGCAGAAACGCAAGGGCCTGATCAGGGCCGATGGGAAGGCCATGCCATCAACGGCGCCTGGAGGGCCTCCGCCGGAGGCCGGGTCCTTTGCCTCGTTCAAGCTGGACGTTGGCGAAACGACCTGACGCCAACTTGCCTGACCTGAAAACTGACGTGCCAGATTCCGCCCTTGCCACGAGCCCGACGCTGGCGCTTGCCCGCGAGCTGATAGCCCGCCCCTCGGTCAGCCCCGAAGACGGCAATTGCCAGCAGGTCATGGGTGAGCGCCTCGCCCGCCTGGATTTCAAGCTTGAAACAGTGTCCTCCGGTGGCGTGACCAACCTCTGGGCCCGTCGCGGCACAGCGCCGCCGCTGCTCTGCTTTGCCGGGCACACTGATGTGGTCCCCACCGGGCCACTGGACCAATGGAATTCCGACCCCTTCGTGCCGAGTGAGCGCGACGGCAAGCTGTTCGGCCGCGGCGCCGCCGACATGAAATCCTCGCTTGCCGCCTTCGTGGTTGCAACAGAACAGTTCATCGCGGCCCACCCAAACCATGCGGGCTCGATAGCTTTTCTGATTACCTCAGACGAAGAGGCCGTGGCCACCGACGGCACCGTCAAGGTCGTGGAGATGCTGAAAGCGCGCGGCGAGACGCTGGACTACTGCATTGTCGGCGAGCCGACCTCGGTCAAGACGCTCGGTGACATGATCAAGAACGGCCGGCGCGGCTCCATGGGCGGAATGCTCAGGGTCAAGGGCATCCAGTGCCACATCGCCTACCCCCATTTGGGCCGGAATCCCATTCATCAGGTGGCACCGGCGCTGACCGAGTTGGCTGCAATCGAATGGGATCGTGGTAACGACTACTTCCTGCCCACGTCCTGGCAGATGTCCAATATTCATTCTGGCACCGGTGCGGTGAACATCATTCCCGGCGAACTGGAAGTGCAGTTCAACTTCCGCTTC
>CAIPGJ010000761.1 GCA_903864555.1 uncultured Pseudomonadota bacterium
CGGCCCCGGGCCCGGGCTTGCGGCGGAGCGCTGGCCGCGCGACGCTTCCCGGGCCAAGGGAGGGAAACATGGCCATTAAACAAACACCCACCACGCTGGGTCGTCGGATGGTGCTGGGCGCTGGCGCGGCAGCGGCGTTGGTGCCAGCGCGCGCGCGGGCGCAGCAAAAGCCAATCCGGATCGGCGTGTTGACCGACATGACCGGTCCTTATGCCGGCAATACCGGACCGGGCTGCATCCTGGGCGCCGAACTGGCGATCGAGGATTTCCGCAAGGCCCGTCCGGACATTCCGGTGGAGCTTGTCTCGGCCGACCTGCAGCTCAAGCCGGATGTGGCGCTCTCGATCGCGGCCAATTGGTTCGACAACCAGGGCGTCGATGTGGTAACGGATGTGCCGCTGTCCTCGGCTGCATTCGCGATCGCAGACCTGTGCAAGCAGAAGGACAAGCTGGCGATGTATACCGGCGTGGCCTCGGCCGATGTCACCGGCAAGCGCTGCGGCCCCAACCATCTGCAATGGACCTATGACACCTGGTCGATGCCGAACGCGGTTGTCACCGCCTCGGTCAAGGAAGGCGCGGATAGCTGGTACTTCATCACCGCGGACTATGCCTTCGGCCATTCGCTGGAGCAGGACGCGGCGAGCTTCGTCACGGCGGCCGGCGGCAAGGTGTTGGGGCGTGCCCGCGCGCCGTTCCCGGGGACGACGGATTTTTCATCCTTCATCCTGCAAGCCCAGGCCAGCGGGGCCAAGGTCATTGGTCTGGCCAATGGTGGCTCGGACACCATCAACTGTATCAAGCAGGCGGCCGAGTTCGGCGTCATGAAAAGCGGCACCAAGGTCGCCGGCCTGATCGTGCTGATCCACGACATCCATGGCATGGGGCTGGAAGCGGCGCAGGGCGTGTTGCTGACGGAACCGTTCTACTGGGACCTCAACGATGGCACGCGCGCCTTCGCCAAGCGGTACCAGGCGCGGTTCAACGGCGTGGTGCCCGGCTCGGTCCACGCGGCGCAGTATTCGTCGGTCACGCATTACCTCAAGGCCGTTGCGGCCATGGGGCCGGAAAAGGCCAAGGCGAGCGGCCGAGCGGCGATGGAGGTGATGCAGTCGATGCCGTCGGATGATCCGGCCTATGGCAAGGGGCAGGTGCGCAAGGATGGCCGCGTCATCCATGAGATGCATCTGTTTGAGGTGAAGACACCCGCCGAGTCGAAAGGGCCGTGGGACTATTACAAGCTGCGGCGGACGGTTCCGATGAATGAGGCGTTCCGGCCGATGAATGCCGGCGGCTGCCCAATGATCCAGAGCTGATCTTGCTTTAGCGATCCTGACCGACTGGGCGATGGTATTGCGGTGCCTCGCGCCGGTCGGTCAGGCCGTAGTCCCGGATGATCCGCACATCCAGGCGCCGGGACCCGCCCGGGGAAGTCAAGGCTTCCATGGCGGCCGAGTCGGGCCAGGACAGCAGCATCAGGGTCGATCCGGGGATCGTGATGCCGTCGAACATATCCCAGTCCGGGAC
>CAIPGJ010000762.1 GCA_903864555.1 uncultured Pseudomonadota bacterium
AACAAGGTGTATCCGTCTGGCTTTGACTTGGCCACGGCGTCGGTTGCGATCATGCCGCTGGCACCGGGGCGGTTGTCTATCAACACGGATTGCTTCAGGCCTTCACCGAGATGCTGGCCGGTGATGCGTGCCGTCATGTCTGCCGCACCGCCGGGGGGGCTCTGCACCAGGATGCGAACCGGACGGCTGGGGAATGGCTCCGTCTGCGCGTGCAGGGGGCCCGTCTGGATCGTCAGGGTCAGGCCGGTTACCAGGACAAGCGTCTTCATTCGCACGATTTTCTCCTCGGTCGAGCTCAGGGGGCGTCCTCGCTACAATAAACTCGGACTACCAATAACTCAACAGGCTTGGGTGACTATGAGCAACGCCACGCGGGAACTCGCCGAATTCATTGTCAGGTCCGAGTATTCGACGTTGAGTGACAATGCCCGCCTGGAGGCAAAAAGGTCGTTGCTCAACTGGCTGGCCTGTGCTTTGGGTGGTTGCCAGGACCCCACGGTGACTGCGGCACTGGCAGCCATACGCGACTTCGCCGGACCGCCGCAGGCAACCATCATCGGGCGCCAGCTGCGGCTGGATGTCCTGCATGCCACCCTGATCAATGTGATCAGCGCCAACGTCCTGGATTTCAATGACACGCACGCCGAGATGGTCATCCATCCGGCGGAACCGGTGGCTGCTGCCATCGTGGCCTTGTCGGAGTATCGCCGGGTATCCGGAAAGGAATTGCTGCACGCCCTGGTGCTGGGGGTGGAAGCGGAATGCCGACTGCCGACTGTACCGGACCATTGTCGGCCAGGACCGCTTCTGGGCCCCGTCCGTGGCGGGCATATTCGGTGCGGCCGCTGCTGCAGGCCGCTTGCTCGGGCTCGATGAGCAGCAGATGACCTGGGCGCTGGGCATTGCAGCCACCCAGGCTTCCGGCCTCGGCAATCAGGGCGGCACCATGAGCAAGACGTTCAACCCCGGTCATTCAGCCCGCTGCGGCGTGGCGGCGGCATTCCTGGCAGCGCAAGGCTTCACGGCGGCCGAAACCTCTCTGGAAAGCAGGCGTGGCTTCTTTGACCTGTTCGGCAATGTCGAGAGCCACAAGCTGCTGTGCTCAGCCGACAGCGGGGCTTTCGAAATCGAGAAAAATACCTACAAGGCGTTTCCCTGCGGTGCCGTGGCCAGTGCTCCGATTGATGCCTGTATTCGCTTGCGTTCGAGTGGTGGCTTTGCCGTGGAAGACATCGAAAAGATTTCTCTCAGAGTCCATCCGACGGTCCTCAAGTTGATGGACAGAAAGACGCCGGCTTCGGGTCTGGAGGCCAAGCTGAGCGTTTATCATGTCTCCGCCTGTGCCCTGATTCATGGCGCAGTCAGCGTGAGGCATTTTGATGACCGCCATCTTGGTGACCCCGGTGTCATCGCACTGTGCATGAAGATGACGGCCACGCAAGTCGACCATTTCGGCCGCGATGAGGCGCAGGTCACCATCACTTTGCGTGACGGGAGAACCCTCTATCATCACGTCCGGCATGCTGTCGGCAGCATCCAGTGCCCATTGTCGAAGGCGGATCTCGAGGCAAAATTCAGGGATCTTGCCGGGCCTTTGCTGCCGGACGACGGCATGACCACGATCATCAATGCAGTCTGGGGTCTGGAGGAGGTGGATGATGTGGGACGAATCATCACGGCGCATTGCGGGGGACGGCCCGCTGGCGAAGAGCAGTTACATCCGCCTGCCTGACGAATGAGCATGGATCTTGGACTGCAAGGCCGCAAGGCCCTGATCACCGGGGCTTCACGGGGCATCGGTCTTGGGACGGCGCTCTCCCTGGCGGCGGAAGGCTGTGATGTGCACCTGGTGGCTCGCCATGGAACGGATCTGGACTCGGCGAGGGCAAGAATCACGACCCTCTATCCGGTGCAGGTCCATTGTCATCAGGTGGATATCGCCCTGCCGGGAGCAGCGATGGAGATTGCCACGGCGTGTGCTGGGGTTGACATTCTGGTCAACAATGCCGGTGCGCCTCCCCCCGGACCGCTTGCGCTGGTGAGTGACTCGGCATTGCGTCAGGCCTGGGATCTGAAACTGTTCGGCTTCATCGGGCTTACGCGCGAGTTCCATGCGCTCATGAGCAGTCGCGGCCAGGGCGTGATCATCAACGTGATTGGCAACAATGGCGAGCGGCCCAGGGCGGACCGGGTGGCATCCAGCATGGCCAATGCGGCCCTGATGGCAATGACCCGAGCATTGGGTGCTGAAAGCCCGGGTGGCGGCGTGCGCGTGGTGGGGGTGAGTCCCGGAGGCACGGCGACCGAACGTGTGCTTGCCAGCCTGCGTGCCCAGGCTGCCCGTGAACTGGGTGATGAGAGCCGATGGCGGGAACTGACCCGCAAGGCCCCGTTCGGGCGTCTCGCCACAGTCAGGGAAGTCGCCGATGTCATTACCTTCATCGCCTCTGATCGTGGCGCCTACATCAGTGGGACGGTGGTGACCGTCGATGGCGGGGCGAGTGCCCGATGAGTCCGAAGAACAAGGTGCAGGAATTTTGAACAGTTGAAGGAAAGCCAAACGCATGAAAGCCATCGTCTGCAGCCGCATCGGACCGCCTGAATCACTCACCGTGGAGGACCTGCCTTCGCCGGTCCCCGCCGCGGGCGAGATCCTCGTCAGCGTGAAGGCGGCCGGGGTCAATTTTCCCGATGCGCTGGTGAT
>CAIPGJ010000763.1 GCA_903864555.1 uncultured Pseudomonadota bacterium
GCATATTCCACGGCCATATCGAGACAGGCCTGCGCACCACCAATCTGCTCGAATGCGAGCATGACGGCGACCCGATCGAGCAGATCATTCATGGCTGGCGCTGCGGACGAAGCGTCCCCGAGCCGCTCGGCAGGCGTTTCATTGAACTCTACATGTGCAATTTCGCGCGTCGGGTCGATGCAATCCAGACGCTTTCGGGCAACGCTCTGACCATCCAGCCGGACCAGATAAAGGCCCAGACCTCCGTGGTTCTTGTCCTTGGCGACGACAATACCGAGGTCTGCGATGGTGCCATCGGGAACCGGCCACTTTGTACCGGACAACAAGCCGTTGACGACAATGGCCTCGACCTGCGCATGCTGTGGATCGCCACGGCCCTCTGACAGGCAAAAAGTCCCGATTGTCTTGCCAGAAGCCAGATCCGGTAGATACTTCTTTTTCTGGGCCTCGCTACCGTAATGCTGGATAGCCGGGATCGCGAAATAGACTGAGGAGGAAAAGGGCATGGCGGCACCAGAGCGGCCGATTTCCTGAGCCACCAGGCAAAGCGCTTCGTGATTTCCGCCCCAACCACCGTCAGATTCCGGCAGGGCCGCGCCTTGCCAGCCCAGGCCAGCCACCAGCGACCAGAGTTCGCTGTCGTAGGCTGCTGCGCCGTTGAGTACCTGCCTTGCGCCGGCGAGTGCCTTACGGCCCTCCAGCACCTTGCGTGCCTCGGTGCCAATTTCCATGGCACTGGCAGAAAACTCAAAGTTCATGCTCGCTCCAGCAGAATATATGGGACAGCCTTGGCATCACGTGGGTAGGCCTGCCCCTCCCCTACGCAATGCGGGCTCATCGAGTACACCGTCATTCGGCCTTGGCGCCTGATTCCTTGACAATCACGCTCCATTTTGCGATTTCACGCTTGATGAAGGCATCAAGTTCAGCGGGCCTTGAACCGATGGGTTCGATCATCTGGGCAGCAAGCTTTTCCCTGACGTCTGCAGTGGTCAAGGCCCGGCCGAACTCCGTCTGCATCTTGTCAATCATCGGGCGCGGGGTACGCGCCGGCGCCAACATTGCGTACCAGGCGGTACTCTCGTAGTCGGCCACACCCGACTCGGCGATGGTAGGCAGATCGGGCAGCGCCGCCAACCGGCGTGACGAGGTGACTCCAAGCGCGAAGAGCTTGCCGGATCGTACGTGGGGAAGCGAGGTGTTGGAGCCAAACGTGAGATGGATTCGTCCGCCAAGCAGATCCGTGGCCGAGGCTGCGCCGCTCTTGTAGGGCACATGGATCATCTTGACGTTGACCATCTTGGAGAACAACTCTCCCCCTAAATGCTGCGAGGTGCCATTACCGGCCGATCCGTAGGTCAGTGCGCCCGGATTGGCACGGGCGTGAGCAATCAGTTCCTTCACCGTCCGGGCTGGTACCGAAGGATGCACCACCAGGATGTTGGCCACTTCATAAACGAGGGAGACTGGCGTGAAGTCGGCCAGCGTGTCGTAGGGCAGCTTGTTATGAAGGGCCAAATTAATAGCATGGGCGGGCCCGGTTATCAGGAAGGTGTATCCGTCCGGGGCGGCCCTGGCCACGATCTCGGTGCCCAGGATGCCGCCGGCACCATTGCGCGGGTCAAACAGCACCTGTTGCCCAAAGACTTCGGCCAGCCGAGTGCTGATCAGGCGGGCAACAATGTCGGATGCACCACCCGGAGCGCCAAAGGGCAGCACGATCCTGATGGGCTTGGTTGGATAGTTGTCGATCGACTGGGC
>CAIPGJ010000764.1 GCA_903864555.1 uncultured Pseudomonadota bacterium
GCATGTATCCGATGAACGGCCGGCCGGCGCAGCCTGACAGGGACAGAAAAAAGGAAAACCCCGAAAAAACGGGGACCCGTCCTGGGCACTCCTGCGAATGAGCTCAGAGAAACAGGGTCTTTCAGAGCACCCTTATATACTGCGGCGGCCACCTTCCAGCCAGGAGCCCTCGCATGTCCGCCACCACCACCTTCGCCCAGTGGGCCGCCGCCACCCGTCATCCCGACCTGCCCGAAGCCGCGCGCAAAGAAGGGCGACGTGCGCTGCTCAATGGCCTTGCCTGCATGATGGGTGGCGCGGCCCATCCGGCGCGAGGCATCTTCGACGCTGTGTTGGGTCCCAATTTCGGTCCCGGTGAGGCAACACTGCTGGGGACCGCACGCCGAGCCGACATCACCCACGCGGCCTACGCCAATGCTCTGGCTGGCACGGTGGATGCCTTTTGCGACACGCATGCCGAAGCCGTCATCCACCCGAGCGCGCCGGTGATCGCGGCGGCGCTGGCGCTGGCGGAACAACGCCATGCCTCTGGCGAAGCGCTGCTGCTCGCCGTCATACTGGGACTGGAAACAGCCTGCCGCCTGAGCAAGGCTGTCTCCGTGCCCCCCGCACGAGCCGACCTGGGCTGGCTGCAGACGGCCATCGACGGCGGTGTGGGCGCCGCCGTGGCCGCAGGCAGCCTGCTCGGCCTGGACGCCACCGGCATGGCGCGCGCCATCGGCATCGCAGCCTGCCAGGCGGGTGGTTTGCGTATCGGCCTGGGCAACATGATCGTGCCTCTGGTACATGCACAGGGGGCCGAACAAGGCCTGCGCGCCGCCTTGCTGGCGGCCGGTGGCTTCACCGCTCCGCTGAATTCGATCGACATGGAACAGGGCTTTGCCGACATGTTCTCGGATGCACCGGCGCTCGATTACCTGACGGAAAAACTGGGCGCTCACTACGAACTGCTGGGGCTCACCTACAAGGCCTTCCCTTGCGGCATCGTCGCCCACCCGGTCATCGACGCAGCGCTGCAACTCAAGGCAAAGAACGTGGACATCGCTGCGATTGATCGCATCGAAGCGCGCGTGCATCCGCTGGCCGTGAAGTGGACCGCCAAGCCGCACCCACGTGATGGCAACGAAGCACAGTACAGCCTGCAGCACTGGGTATCTGTGGCGCTCATCCGCGGCACGGCGAGCGTCGCCGACGTGGGCGCCGACCGCCTCGCCGACCCGGCTATCCATGCCATGCGCGAACGTGTCACGGCGCTGGCTGATGAGGGCATGTCCGGCGTGTCCTGCGTGTTCACCGCGGTGATGAAGAATGGTGAGCGCATCACCATTGACGTGAAACACTGCCAGGGCAGCGCGCGGAACCCGATGAGTGATGCCGAACTCGAAGCCAAATTCCGCGGCCTGGCCAGTGGCATCCTCGACGAGGCCCAGGCGGGCCTGGCGCTGCAACGCTGCCGTGAGGTGGAAGGCCTGGCCGATACAGCATTGCTGGCACAGGCATTCACCAGGCGCGAGTGACCCGGCCGGAGCCGGGCTGCCAGTTCATTCCTCCAGCTTGATCCCGGTATCCCGCACCAGCTTCTTCCAGATGTCGAACTGCGGCGCCATGTACTTGCGGAATTCCTCCGGGGTGCTGCCTACCGCGTTGAAGTAGTACTCGTCACGCAGCTTGCGGATGATCTCCGGGTCCTTCGCCATCTTCGCGAATTCGGCGCTCAGCCGGTTGACCACCGCCGGGGGCGTCTTCGCCGGTGCTAGCGCACCCAGCCAGGAAGTGAAGTCGAATCCGGGCACCTGCTCCTGCACCGCGGGAATGTCGGGCAGGGTGACAAAGCGATCGGCGCTGGTCATGCCCAGGGGCCGCAGCTTGCCCGCCTTGATGAAGGGCATGGTGGCCACCGGAAAGGCGAAGGTGGCATGGATGCGCCCGGCCACCAGGTCCGGCAACAGCGGACCGGTGCCCTTGTAGTGCACGAACGTGGCCTTGGTGCCGGTCATCTGGTGCAGCCAGGCGCCGGGCAGGTGCACGGCGCCGCCCGCACCCGAGGTGCCGAAATTGATCACGCCGGGATTTGCCCTCGCATAGGCGATGTATTCAGTGACCGTCTTCAC
>CAIPGJ010000765.1 GCA_903864555.1 uncultured Pseudomonadota bacterium
CCATCCTGCCGCACCTGAAGCAGGTCTACGACAGCTTCGGCCCCAGGCGCCTGTTCTGGGGCTCGGACCTCACGCGCCTGCCCTGCACCTACCGCCAGTGCATCACCCATTTCACCGAGACCGTGCCCTTCTTCACCACCGAGGACCGTGAATGGATCATGGGCCGCGGCATCTGCGAGTGGCTGGACTGGCCGGTGTGAGAGGCTCGACACTGGACTGAGGGAGTAGTATTCACGGCTGCGCCACCTTGATCATCATGCGTGCCAAGACACGCCGGGCGCAGCCACCAAGGAGGATGGACCATGGCACAGGTCGTTGCGCTGGACGAGATTCCGCCCCATTGGGCGCAGCAGCGCTCGAAGGCGGGCAATGGCGCGCCGGGCGCGGTGATCAGCACCTTCTTCAAGGGTTCCCCCGAAGACCCCATCCACCCGCACGCCGCCTACAACGTCTACGAAGCCGGCGAAGTGCGCACCTCCGCTGCCCACTACCACCAGGTGGACCAGTTCCAGGTGGTCGTACGGGGCAAGGGCATGATGGGCCGGCATGCGGTGGCGCCCCATGCGGTGCATTTCTCTCGCGCCCACACGCCCTACGGCCCGCTGCATTCCGACAAGGACGAAGGCTGGGCCTTCATCGTCATGCGTGCACGTTTCGACCCCGGCGCGCAGCGCTTTCCCGAAAACCGTGAACGCCTGAAGCAGATCCCCCACCGCCGTCCCTGGCAACTCACTCGCCAGGCGGAGTTTCCCGCGCCGGCGCAGGGCATTGCCGTGGCCAACATCCCCGGCATGCGTGACGACGAAGGTCTGTTCGCGCGCACCCTGGTGATGGCCGCGGGCGAAGTCACCCACACCACCGACTACGCCCTGGGCGATGGTCAGTACGTCACCGTACTCAAGGGCAGCCTGGTGCATGAAGGGCGCGAACTGCAGGCGCCCACGCTGGTGTTCATCCGCCCTGATGAACCGGCCTTCCGCATCGAAGCCGGCCCGCAGGGGCTGGAGGCCATCATCCTGAATTTCCCCCGCGTGCAGCAAGCCGCCGCCACCGTGACGCCGCCCGCCGGGCGCGTCTGGCAATGCGGGCTGTGCGCCTTTGCCTATGACGAAGCCGCCGGCCTCCCCGCCGAGGGCATTGCCCCGGGCACGCCCTGGGACCAGGTGCCGCACGACTGGACCTGCCCCGACTGCAATGCGGCGAAGAAGGATTTCGAATTCGTGAGCCTGTAACAGCATAATCAGTCACCGAACCCGCAACAAGGAGGATGCAATGAAGATCGGATTTCTCGGCCTCGGCCATATGGGCGGCCCGATGGCGCTGAACGCACTGAAGAAGGCTGGTGTGCCGGTGGTGGTGTACGACCCCAACCCCGCCGCCATGGCCACACTCACCCAGGCCGGCGCCATCGCCGCCACCTCGGCCAAGGACGTGGGCGACCAGGCGGAGATCGTGTTCGCCTGCCTGCGTCCGCTTAGCATCAACATCAGCGCCGCACTGGGCAAGGACGGCGTCATCCAAGGGAAGGCCGTGCGCACCTATGTGGAAATGTCCACCATGGGCCTGAAGACTGCCGATCAATTGCTGGAAGGCTTCAAGGGCAGCCCCATCACGCTGGTGGATTCACCCATCAGCGGCGGCGTGCGCGGCGCGGTGGCGGGCACGCTCTCCACCATGATGGCCGGCCCGAAGGCCGCCATGGACCTGGTCGAACCCTTCATGCGCAGTTTCTGCAAGGAAGTGTTCCGCGTCGGCGAGCGCCCGGGCCTGGGCCAGGTGTGCAAGCTCACCAACAACGCCATCAGCAATGCCGCCATGGTGGCCACCGCCGAGGCGCTGGTGGTGGGCGTGAAGGCCGGCATCGACCCCGACCAACTGCTGGAGATCATCAACGCCAGCACCGGGCGCAATTCGCACTCGGTGAACCAGTTCCCACAGCATGTGCTCACGCGCAAGTTCCAGTACGGCTCCTACCTCGGCACCGGCGTGAAGGACCTCACCCTGTACTGCGACATGGCGCATGAACTGGACGTGCCGATCTGGATGGGCATCGCCGTGGCGGAGATCCGCCGCGCCGCGGTGCGCCACCTGGGTGAGGACAAGGACATCTCCAACCTCATCCAGTTCATCGAGCACCTGGCCGGGGTGGAAGTGAAGGGCAAGGCGGCTCCTGCTGCGAACGACCCGAAGAAAGACTGAAGGCGCATGGCCTGCGCCAGCATCGGTTTACCCCCTTGTCAAAGGGGGCCGACGCGACGCAGTCGCGCGGGGGGATTTTTCCACCGCTGCCCTTGCCGCGCACCAGTCACTGCCGGGCCTATGCTCTGGAATTCTTCTCCCGCCTTGAAAAGCATCATGCGCAGTGCGAATGGCAAAGCCGGGACGCGGCCATGAGACCACCCCAGTTGTCGAAAATTCCCCCGCTCGTTGGCTGCGCTCATGAGTCGGCCCCCTTTGACAAGGGGGTAAACCGCGCTGTGGCTTGTGTGCCCGGGATTCAGGCTAACTGCCCGACATTCGCGCCATCCACCAGCAGGAACACCCTGAATGCCCTCCGCCCGCATCGGTGACACCGTCCTCTGGTACGAGGACGACGACTTTGCCGACCCGTGGCGGCCGCACGGCACCGTCTTCATCCAGCACGGCTTTGGCCGCAATGCCGAATTCTTCCGCGCCTGGGTGCCGTGGCTCTCGCGGCGCTTTCGCGTCATCCGCATGGACCTGCGCGGCCACGGCGGCAGCGCCGACCCGGGGCCGGATTACCGCTTCAGCCAGGCAGGCTTTCATGCCGACTTCCTTGGCCTGCTCGACCACCTGGGCATCCAATCGGTGCATTACATCGGTGAATCCATCGGCGGGTTGATCGGGGGCACCGCCGCGGCCCGTCACCCGGGGCGCTTTCGCAGCCTCACGCTGATCTCCACGCCACTCAGCATCCCCAACAACTCGCAGCAACTGGCGCAATCACTGGGCTTTGCCGACACGGGCGAGGCCATCATGAAGTTGGGCATGCGCCAGTGGTGGATGGCGCAGCGCACCGCCACCGGCGAACTCACCGGCAACCAGCCCATGGACGATTACTTCGCCGATGAATTCGCCCGCACCCCGGCGCACATCGGTCGCGCGCTGGCGCTCATGGAAGGTGGCATCTTTGACATCGAGGCCAGCCTGCCGCGCATCAGCGCGCCCACGCTGCTGCTGGTGCCCGGGGCCTCCACCAAGACGCCGC
>CAIPGJ010000766.1 GCA_903864555.1 uncultured Pseudomonadota bacterium
GGTTTCACATCCTTCTTGTCGGGTTGCAGGCAGTGTGCGTGCAGGGTGTAAAGGGAACGGAACAGGCAGGGCTGTTCCACAAGATCGACACTGGCACCGTGGGCCTGCCAGTCGAATCGGGCGAGTGTGGTCATTGCCAGTTCGGCACCCTCGCGGGTGGCCGCTTCGATGAGCACCACGCTTTCGGCATGCCGGTCGCCGGGGCGCAGGTCATGGCCGGCGGAGGCGGCTCGTGCATGCTGGTTGGACACCCCCAGGCTGGCGGCCATGATGCCGGACTGCTGCAGCAGTGAATCGAACAGGCCCTGAAGGGCTGTCATGGCGCTGCGGCCATGCTGGATCGGCAGCAGGGCAAGCCAGGCACCTTCTCCCGCGCCGGCCTGCAGGACCAGGTCGCAGGTTGCCTTGATGGTGTTGCGGAACAAGGGCACGAAATGCAGGCTGCGCGGGTCCCGGCTGCGCTTCAGCCGGAGATAGGGCTCGGACTGCAATGCCGAGGCCTCACGCATTTCGTAGAGCGCCAGGTAGCCGGTGCCGCCAGAGGCAGCCTGGTAGCGGCGACCCCGGATGAATCCCGGCAGGGCGATGCGTTCGCGCAGGTGTTCCCGGTTGTACCAGTCGTTGAATCCAGCTTCTTCTGCAGGGGCAATGTCGGTCCAGACCATCAGCATGGCCGGTCCGGATTCCACCCTGGCAGCAGCCAGCGGCATCAGTATTGCTGACCCATCTGTGCCGTGATCGGCAGATACAAAGTGGTGTTGGCATCGCGGGCGATGCTGCCCATGCTGCCGGACTTGATCACGCCCAGACCGCGATAGGGGGTGGTCTTGTGGAAGCCGATGGTGTGCAGCGTAGCCAATTCGACCCCGGTGACCTTCGCCGGGCTGGTCGGCGAATCCGTGCAGACCAGGCATTCATCAGGGGCCACGGCGGGGGCGGAAGGGATGCCGTCCAGCAGATTGCGTATCCACACCTGGTAGGCCGGCCGGAAGTGCTGGCTGTTGACGCCATTGCCACCGGAGGCGATGTAGAACTGGCTTTCGAACACTTCGGCCGAATCGACGGTGTACATGGCCATGTAGTGCGGCGGTGAGCCGTCTGTGCCCTTGAATCGCTGTCCGGTGCGGAATCCGGGAACGCTCATCAGGACCTTCAGGTTGCTTTCGTACCATTTGTTCCATTCGTCCTCCCAGTCGGGACGGGCAAACACGTGCTGGACCATGTAGATGGCCATGAACTTCCCCTTTCGTTGCGGCATGTCGATGCTGTTCAGCCTAATCAGTGCCATGGCCTGGATCAAGTTGCGGCAGGCAAGCAGGCAGGATGGCCGACCCGCTTGTGCAGCAGCGGGCCGATATGATGACACGACCTGGAAAAGTTACTATAGGTGGCTGGGGAAGCAATCGGGCCTGTGGCCCTGGTCAAGGCACGGAAAGCAGAAGCTCATTGCATGGGCATCCGTGATTACAACATGCTGGAGGGAACGTGGCGCAAACAAGCGGCAGCAGGGGGATAACGGCAATTCTTTCCGAGTTTGTCAGTCGCACGGTCCTCTCGGACATCAGCACCGAGGCGATCGCCGCCACCAAGCGGCACATCCTGGATTGCACCGGGGTCGCCCTGGCGGCATCCGTGGAGCAGTCCGGGCGCATCGTCGCAGAGGTGGTGCGGGAGCAGGGCGGTGTACCGGCGGCCCGCGTGCTGGGCACCGACATACGCACCAGCGTTGTTTCGGCGGCTTGGGCCAACGGATCGATGGCGCATCTGCTGGATTACGATGACACCGGATTCTCCCATCCCACTGCCTGCATACTGCCGGCCGCCCTGGCGATGGCCGAGCAGACCGGGGCCAGTGGCGCCGACCTGGTGAC
>CAIPGJ010000767.1 GCA_903864555.1 uncultured Pseudomonadota bacterium
ACACGATACAAGGTTACCCGGTCAATCGGGGGATCGCCCAGCAGGGCTTCGATGTCGTGATGGGACAGCAAGCGTCCCGCCGCGCTCAGCCCGGCCAGCACCCGCACCCTGGCCGGGGTTACGCGCAGACCCGCCTGCCGCACCCGCTCGTGTGCCGATTCCGGCAGCATTCCGTCTGTTGGTTCAGTGTGCATGATGCGTCTGGTGCATGATGGCAATCAGCGCGATGCCGGCTCCAATCAAGGCGATCTGCGAAAAGGCGGCCTTGGCGTCCCAGCGCCGCTGCAGTCCGGGTATCAGATCGGTCATGGCCACATAGATGAAACTGGCTGCCGCAAGGGCCAGAACATGGGGAATGGCCGCTTCGGCAAGGTCCAGCAGCAGGTAGCCGGCGATGCCCCCCACCACCGAGGCCAGGCTGGACACGAGATTCCAGAACAAGGCCCGGCGGCGCCCGTAACCGCTGTTCAACAGCACCATGAAATCGCCGATTTCCTGGGGAATCTCGTGGATGATGACCGCAGTGGTGGTGGCAATGCCCAGTTGTACATCCACCATGAAGGCTGCCGCGATCAGGATGCCATCGACGAAGTTGTGAAAACCGTCGCCGATCAGGATCATCATCCCCGAGGCAGAATGTCCTTCCCCGTGTCCATGGCCGTGGCCGTGATGGTCATGCCCGCCCGCCTCGTCACCATGGCTGTGACGCCACAGGGCGGCCTTCTGCAGGATGAAGAAAAGCAGCAACCCGGCCAGCAGCGTCGCCAGCAGCGACTCCGGGTCATCGGCCCGGTGCAGCGCCTCCGGCAACACATCCAGGAATGCCACCGCCAGCAGCGCGCCCACGGCAAAACTCACCATGTGGTTCACCCAGCGGGTCAGCAGGGTCAATGCCACCACCCCGGCGATGGCGAGCGACAGCACGCCGCCCGTCAAGGTGGCAATGACGATGTAAACCAGTACGGGATCGATGATGCGGCTCCGCCGTTGGCGAAAAGGGGCGAATTAAAGCATGCGAAACGCCCTTGATGCAACTAGGTTGCAAGTCATGCCGCTGAAAAAAGCCGGTTTGATGACATCGCGCCCGCAGCCAGTCGCCTCACACACGAAGCAGTTGCAGACCTTTCAGGTATTCACCTTCGGGAAACTCCATCAGCACCGGATGATCTGCAGAAGCGCAATAGCGCGCCTCCAGCACGCAGGACGCCACCGCATCTGAGGCAGCCCCGGCAACGATCTTCTGGAACAGGTCGGCATTGACGCCGCTGGAGCAGGAAAAGGTGGCCAGCCGGCCACCGGGCCGCAGCAACTTGAGGGCGTTGAGGTTGATGTCCTTGTAGCCACGCGCGGCGCGCTCGGCATCGCGGGAGGTCGGCGCAAATTTGGGCGGATCGAGGATGATCAGGTCAAAGCTGCGGCCTTCGCCGCGCAGTTGGCGCAGATGTTTGAACACGTCGGCCTCGGCCCACTCCGCGCGCGCCGCGTCCAGGCCATTCAGGGCCACGTTGGCACGTGCGGTTTCCAGTGCTGCTCCGGAACTGTCCACCGACAGCACGCGCTTGGCGCCGCCGGCCAGTGCCGAGAGCGTGAATCCGCCGGTGTAGCAAAAGCAATTGAGCACTTCGCGATCACGGGCGAGTTCCCCGACCGTGCGGCGGTTGTCCCGCTGGTCGATGAAGAAACCGGTTTTCTGCCCGGCGACGATGTCCACCTGATAGCGCAGGCCATGCTCATCGATCACCAGTGGCAGGTCCACAGCCGCGCCGGCAATCCAGCCGCTGCGTGGCGCCATCCCCTCGAGGCCGCGGGCATCGGCATCGGAGCGCTCGTAGATACGGTTGCAACCGCTGGCTGCCCGCAGGGCATCGACGAGGACATCCCGCCAGTGCTCCGCCCCCGCCGAGGTGATCTGCACCACCAGCACCTCGCCATAGCAGTCGGCGATCAGGCCGGGCAGTCCGTCCGCCTCGGCATGCACCAGCCGGCATGCGCCGCCCGGGCTGCGACTGCGGCGGGCGACGGCAGCCGCTACCCGGTTGCGCATCAGCGACTCGTCCGGCATGGCGCGCTCATCGAAACTCCAGACCTTGGCGCGGATGGGCGAAGCCGGACTGTAAGCCGCCCAGGCCAGGAAACGGCCGTCGGTCGCGCGGATGGCAATGGTGTCGCCAGCCGAGGCGCTGCCCCTGACCTTATCCACGCCTCCCGAGAACACCCAGGGATGCAGGCGCAACAGCGATTTCTCGCGGCCGGGCTTGAGATTCATGACAGCGTGGCTCATAGCAGTCCCATCAGTCCGGCCAGGGCACCTGCAGCCACCAGCCAGAGTGGATTGATCTTCGTGGTCAGCATCAGGATGCAGGCCACGGCGGTGGCGACATAAGCGCCATAGGTATGCGCAGCGCCGCGTCCCACCAGCCAGGCCGCGGCAAACATCAGTCCCACCGTGACCGGCACCAGGCCGGCCTGTATGCGTTCACGCCAGGGGGAATCGCGAAAGCGCGTCCACAGATGGTTGGTGACGTAGGTCAGGAGGCAGGAGGGTCCGAGGAAACCCAGCACCGCCACCAGCGCCCCCACCGGGCCAGCCACGTGCCAGCCGATGATGGCGGAGAACATGGTGGTGGTTGGACCGGGCGCCGCCTGGCTCAGGGCAAACAGTTCGGCGAATTGCGCGTCACTCATCCAGGCATGCCGCTCGACGGCGTTCCTGTGCATTTCCGGCAGCGTGGTCACCCCGGCCCCCACCGCGAGCAGCGAGATGCCGAGATAGTCCGCAGCGATCTGCCAGAGCAAGGACCAGTCCGTCATGCCGCCTTCTCCTGCCGGCCCTGACGGCTGCGGAACCAGGCAGCCAGCACGCTGAGTGGCAGCAGGACCGCGAGGATCATGCCGAGCGACAACTTGAACACCACCACGGCGCAGAACGACAGCACCGGGAAGATCGCCATCCATGAACGCAGGCGAGGCCCCATGGCCATCTTCACTGCCGTGGAAAGGATGAGACCCGCGGCCACCGGGGACACCCCGCGCAGCAGGGCGTGCACTTCAGGGCGGTTGCCGTACAGCGAATGCAGCAGTCCAAGCAGCATCACGATGAGTATGGGTGCGCCAATGATGCCCAGCACCGCGGTCGCGGCACCGGCGGCACCACGGAAGCGCGCGCCCACACAGAGCGCCCAGTTCACCACATTGGGGCCGGGCAATGCCTGGCACACCGACCAGATGTCGTCGAACTCCGCAGCGCTCAGCCAGCGCCACTCTTCCACCATCATGCGGCGGGCATGCACCACGGTACTGCCAAATCCCGAGATGCCGATCTTGAGAAAGGCCCAGAACACCTCGGCAAGGCTGTCCGGCGGCGCCGTCCCGGTGTCGTTCATTTCTTCTTCGCCCGCGGATGTGCTGCGTCGTACACCTTGGCGAGGTGTTGACAATGTCCGGCCTCACCGGACATTGCGGCGAAGGCTGACTTGCGCTTGTCGCAAGTCAAGCCCGGCTCCCAGGCCGGGCGGCCGAAGTCAAAATCCCCACTCATTTCTTCTTCGCCCGCGGATGTGCTGCGTCGTACACCTTGGCGAGGTGCTGGAAGTCCAAATGCGTATAAACCTGCGTCGCCGCGATGCTGGCATGGCCCAGCAGTTCCTGGACCGCGCGCAGGTCCTGCGAGGACTGCAGCACATGGCTGGCAAAGGAGTGGCGCAGCATGTGCGGATGCACCGCCAGCCCGAGTTGGCGGGCCCAGGCGGCCAGACGCTGTTGCACCACGGTGGGCGCAATGCGCCGGCCGCGCGCCCCGACAAACAGGGCCGGCTCGTCAGGCCGGGCCAGTTCCGCCCTGATCGCCAGCCAGGCACGGATGGCTTCGACCGCCTTGCCACCCACCGGGACATTGCGTGTCTTGCTGCCCTTGCCCAGCACATTCACGGCGCCATCCTGGCAAAGGGCCCTCCCGTCATTGACATCCAGGCCGATGAGTTCGGCCAGCCGCAGCCCCGAGGAATAGAACAGTTCAAACATGGCCCGGTCGCGCAGGCCTGCGCTGCCCTCGACCGGCGCATCCAGCAGGCGTGCAGCCAGATCGGGCGACAAGGCCTTGGGCAGGGGTTTGGCGACCCGTGGGGAACGCACGCCTGCCACCGGGTTGAACTGCGGCCCGTGCAGACGATCCAGCCATCGGAAGAAACTGCGCCAGGCCGACAGGCGGCGTGCGATCGAGCGTCCTGACAGACCCCGACCATGATAGCGGGCGACGGCACGCCGCACCTGGGCGTCCTGCATCGCCTGCAGAGGCTGGCCATCGAGTTCCAGCAGCAGCAGTTCGAGTTCGCGGCCGTAGCTGTCCAGGGTATGCGGGGACAGGCGCCGCTCTTCGCGCAGATGGCGCAGGTAGTCCCCGATGAGTGCGCGGCCGGGTTCCTGCTCCCCGGCCACGTTCAGACGAACCGACGCAATGCCGCGGCCGTCAGCTCACCCAGCCGCTGCAGGTAGACCACGCCCATTTCCGGGTAGAAGCGCATCACGTCCTCGCTGCCCAGGGCGAGCAAGCCGATGCAGGCGCCGCCCTCGTCACGGATGGGCATCAGGGCCGTCGAACGCACGTGCGAGGCGGCTTCGCCAAACCAGGCTGCCAGTTCCGGATCGGCACTCGGCCCGCAATAGGGTCGGGTCAGCCCGCCGGCATGCGTCTTGGCGGCATCGCTCACCGGTTTGAATTCATCTCGGTTCTCGCCATCACCGGCGTAGGGACGGCCACCCCAGATACGCAGTGCCGTGTGCGGCACGCTCATGCCCTCGCGCAGGGCGAGGTGCAGCGGGGCCAGCAGTTCCGGCAGGCTGCCCGCAGGCAGGACCGTCAGCACCAGCGCATGCAGTTTGGACACGATGGCATCGTTCTCCTGGGCAAACTGCACCAGCTCCTGGAGCTTGGACTTGTAGGCCTTGTTCTCCTCGCGCAGTGCCTGGACCTGGCGCTCCGACAGCGCGATGGCCTGCCCGCCGTGGGGATTGGGCAAACGCAATTCGCCCAGCAGCTCCAGATGATTCTCGAAGAAGACGGGGTTCTGTTTCAGGAATTGCGCGACGTCATCGTCATTCATCGAGGTCAATCTCTCCATCAAAGACCGTGACGGCAGGTCCGGTCATGAGTACGGGTGCGAACATGGCGGGATTGCCATGACCGGAGTTTACATGGTCGGCAGGCGCTGCAGTCCCGCCACCGGCCCAGGCGATGAACAGATCACCGCCCTGGGTGGTGACGCGCACCGGCGAATCGAGCAGGCCGCGGGCAATGCCGGCCACGACGGCCGCGCAGGCCCCGGTGCCGCAGGCCAGGGTCTCCCCGGCGCCACGCTCCCACACCCGCAGGCGGATGTGATGCCAGTCGACCACCTGCAGATAGCCCGCATTGACCCGCTGCGGAAAACGCCGGTGGTTTTCAATCAAGGGCCCCTGGGTGCGCACCGGCGCCGCCGCCACATCATCGACCACCTGAACCGCATGCGGATTGCCCATGGACACCGCGGTGATGCTCAGCGTGCCGGCCTGCCCCGGCAGCTGCAACGGCTGTTCGATGGCCTGGCTGTCACTGTCGAAGGGGATGCGCCCCGGCTCGAACACCGGTGGCCCCATGTCCACGGTGACCTGTCCGTCGGCCTCCAGGCGCGGGGTGATCAGGCCGGCCAGCGTCTCCACGCGGATGGCCTGCTTGTGCGTCAAGCCCTGGTCATGGACAAAGCGCACAAAGCAGCGCGCACCATTGCCGCATTGCTCCACTTCGCCGCCGTCGGCATTGAAGATGCGGTAGCGGAAATCTGCGTCTGCCGCACTCGTCGGCCGCTCCACCAGCAGCAACTGGTCGCAGCCGATACCGAAGTGCCGATCGGCGATGCGCCGCACCTGCGCTGGCGAAAGCGCCACCTTCTGGCTGACCCCATCGAACACGACAAAGTCATTGCCCAGGCCGTGCATCTTGGAAAAGCGCAGTTTCATCAGGCCACCCGCCCGCCGCAGAGCTGGTTGTAGTCGTTGAGGATGCAGCGGTCCATGACCACGGTCATGCCGGCATCGCGGGCGCGCTGTGCCGCCGCCTCATGGACCACGCCCTCCTGCAGCCACACCGACTTCAGGCCCAGGCGCAGACATTCGTCAATCACCTCGGGGACATACGCGCTGGCACGAAAGATATTCACCAGGTCGATGGGGCCCGGCACCGCCGCCAGATCACCGTAAGCCTTTTCACCAAGGGCCTCGCGCAGACCCGGCCGCACCGGGATGATGTGGAAACCATAGCGCTGCATGGAGCGCGAAATGTTGTTGCTCGGCCGCGAGGGGGTGGGCGAGAGGCCGACCACGGCGATATGCTTCACGCCCTGGAGCAGTTCGCGTATGGCATCCGGTTCCGGATTGGCAAAGGACATGGTCTGTTTCGTCTTGCAGTAGGGGCTTGAGGAAATACTGATCAGGGGACACGCCACGAAAATCTTCCAGCTCAGGGGAGATTCGTCTTGATCAATCCTGTTCGGGACTGGATCAGTGCCTCCTCAATACCACTTCGGCTCCCCGGCCGGGCGTGTCTTGAAACGCTTGTGCGTCCAGTAATACTGCTCCGGCATTTCGCGCACGCGTTCCTCGATGAAGGCATTCATGCGGCGTGTGTCGGCTTCGACATCATCGCCCGGATAATTATCCCATGCAGCATGGCAGCGCACCTCGTATCCAGCGCCACCGGGCAGCATGACGGCAATGCAGGGCACCACCAGCGCCCCCGACAGGCGTGCCAGTCGCGTCAGCCCGGTGATGGTGGCTGCCGGCACGCCGAAGAAGGGCACGAATATGGCATCGCGCGGACCATAGTCCATGTCCGGCAAATAGTAGAAGGGCATGCCGTGGCGCAACGCCGCGACGGTCTTGCGCACCCCCTCCTGGCGCGAGAACAGGCTTTGCCGGCCAAATCGCGTGCGTCCTGCCTTCATGACGCGGTTGAACAGCGCGCTCTTCTGGTTCGAATACAAGGCAGCCATGTCGACATCGCAGGACAGCCGCGAGAAGGCGGCATCCAGCGCGATGAAATGCGGCGCCAGCAGGATCAGCGGCCGCCCCTGCGCCCTGGCCTGGGTGATGTGCTCGATGCCCGCCACCCTCACCAGGTGCTCGATACGCGCGCGCGGCGACCACCACAGGATGCCGCGCTCGAGGATGCTGCGGGCGAGGCAGCGGAAATGCCGCCGTGCCAGACCCTGACGTTCCACAACCGGCATCCCGGGAAAGCAACGCTCCAGGTTGATCAGGCAGACGCGCCGGCGTCCGACTGCCAGCGTGTAGAGCAGCAGGCCGAACCCATCGCCGATACGCGCCAGCAGCGCCAGTGGCAGGCCATGCAGCAGCCACATCAGCGACAGTCCGGCGCGCGCTAGCACGACCCGCCCTGCACGATCATCCCGCTACGCCCGGGGGTGGCGTCACCCCGGCGGGCACCTTGTAGCGGTTGTAACTCCAGAGGTACTGCTCGGGACAGCGCCGGATCAGTGTCTCCAGCGCGCGGTTGAGGTGGCGCGCCGCAGCTTCACCCGGCTCGGCCACCGGCATGGCCTGAACATGGCCACGATAGCCGACACCACCCGGCAGCCGTTCGGCATAGGCCAGCAGGACGCACGCGCCGGTGGACTCGGCCAGACGCCGCACCAGGGTCATGGTGTAGGCGGGACGGCCGAAGAAATCGGCCCACTCACCCTCGCCGCGCCCGGGCGCCTGGTCGGGCAGGATGCCCACCGCCTCGCCGGATTTGAGCGCCTTGAACAACTGGCGGATGCCGCGCATGTCCGGCAGCGCCAGCTTGAGCTGCGGTTTTGCGCGGCCCGCTTCGACCAGCGATCTCACGAAGGACCGCTTGGGCGGCGAGTACAGCGCCGTCATTGGCCCGTAGTGCTGGGCATACCACTGCGCTGTGACCTCGAAACAACCCAGGTGCGGTGTGACAAAGAGGATGCCCTGGCCGGCGGCACGCGCCGCCTCGATGAGTTCACGGCCTTCGAGGTCGGGCATCAGGGCCGCGGCCTGCACCTGCGGACGAAACCACACCGGCAGCAGTTCCAGCACGCCCTTGCCCGCTTCGGCCACCGACCGGTGCAGCACCTGCCGGTCGTAGCCGGCCGTGGCGACGTTCTCCCGGCTGATACGGCGAAAGCGGGACGACATCAGCCACACCAGCCAGCCCAGCGCCGAACCCAGAACATGGAAGAAAGGCAGCGGCAGGGCCGCCAGGGTTTTCAGCACGCGAACCGGGGTGAAATTGCCGAAAAACCCGAACCGCCGGCCCTATGACGGGTACTGCAGTCGTGATACCCTGCGGGCCTGATTTTTTGGGGGGTACCCAGCATGTCTAGCTTTCTGTTTACATCCGAGTCCGTGTCAGAGGGACATCCGGACAAGGTCGCAGACCAGATTTCAGATGCAATCCTGGACGCCATTCTAGCCCAGGACCCTCGCAGCCGAGTCGCCGCCGAGACGCTGGTGAAAGACAACCTGGTCGTTCTGGCAGGCGAGATCACCACCGGCGCACGCGTCAATTTCGACGAAGTGGCGCGCAAGACCATCAAGCGCATCGGCTACACCGATGCGGCCATCGGCTTTGAGACCAACACCTGCACGGTCATCGTGGCCTACGGCGAGCAATCGCAGCACATCGCCCAGGGCGTCAACGAAGGCTCGGGCCTCGACCTGGACCAGGGTGCCGGCGACCAGGGCCTGATGTTCGGCTATGCCTGCGACGAAACCCCGCAACTGATGCCCGTGCCCATCTGGCTGTCGCATCGTCTGGTCGAGCGCCAGTCCGAACTGCGCCGCGACGGCCGCCTGCCGTGGCTGCGCCCGGACGCCAAGTCCCAGGTGACCCTGCGCTATGTCGACGGCAAGCCCGATGCCCTGGACACCATCGTGCTCTCCACCCAGCACGCCCCCGGCCTGACCCACAAGCAGATCGAAGAAGCCGTCATCGAGCAGATCATCAAGCCCGTGCTGCCCAAGGAACTGGTGAAGGGCAACATCAAGTACCTGGTCAACCCGACCGGCGCCTTCGAGATCGGAGGCCCCAAGGGTGACTGCGGCCTGACCGGGCGCAAGATCATCGTCGACACCTACGGTGGCGCTGCGCCTCACGGCGGCGGTGCCTTCTCGGGCAAGGACCCCTCCAAGGTCGACCGCTCGGCTGCCTACGCTG
>CAIPGJ010000768.1 GCA_903864555.1 uncultured Pseudomonadota bacterium
ACCTGTCCCATGCCGGCCTGGGTTGGCAGCGAATTCACTCCCTGTGGCGCGAGGCATGGCCTGTCGCGATGGAACCGCCGCAACCCCGGGTGCTGTTTGTACTGCAAACTCAGTTGCCGGCCCTGGACAGAATTCCCGGCCTGACGCTCAGTGTGGACGCGCCCGACAACGGCGGCGCGAAATACGACCTCGCGATCCGTATCGACTTGGACCCTGCCGATTGCGGCGGGGCCCGACTCAAGCTCGAGTTCCGCGAATCGGTCCTCGACCCCGCACAGGCCGCACTAGTGCTGGCGGATATTCAGACCTGGTGGCAAAGCTTGGCCGCCAATCCTCTCCAACGCCCGACGAAATTGCCCCGCCTCTGGCGGCCTGCAGCGCTGAGCGGACAAGCCGGCACAAGGCTTGGCGCTCGCCATGGCCTGGCGACCGTCAGCGCTGACCTTCCCGTCGACACTGACACCCTCCTCAAGGAACTTTGCGCGCAATGGGCAAGGACTCTGGGGCTGCCCGTTGCAGGTCCAGACGACAACTTCTTCAGCCTGGGCGGGGACTCGATCTTGGTGCTGCAGTTGGTTGCAAAATTGCGCGAGCAAGGCTTGCGGGTCAAGCCACGCGACCTTTTTCAGTACCCTACGCCCCGCGCTCTCGCACTGGCTAGGCTCAAGCCCATCTCTGCTATAGCCGCCGAATCCACGGCCCGACCCATCGCCAGTCACAATTTGCTCCCCATTGAACGCTGGTTCTTCGGACTCAATCTGCGCAACCCGAACCACTGGAATCAGGCACTGGCCCTGCGTCTGCCAGCGAGCTTGAGCATCAATTTCCTGAAAGACGCGCTGCGCCAAGTGCACGCGGCCCACGCCGGTTTCGGCCTGCGCTGGGAGTACGACCGCGGCCACGGCTGGCGCCTGAGCAGCGCCGAGGCCGAGCGGGACTTCGTCCTGACCACCATGCCATCCGATCTCCCTGGTGCACAGCCCGCAAAGTCGCTTCAAAGTATTCTGCACCTGGGGCAAGGACCGCTTTCGGCGCTGAACTGGTGTGCCGCCACGGGCCAACTCACCTGGGTGGTTCACCACCTCGTGGTCGACACGGTGTCCTGGGCGATTTTGTTCAAAGCCCTTGACGACGCCCTGCAGCAAATCCCACTGAAGCCAGCCCCCGCGGCGGACTCGTCGCGCAACGCCCGCCTGCGGGTCGCCGCAGTGGCTGCGGCGCAAGCACCACAGCTAGGCTGGGTCCAGGAGCGCACGCCAGCCAAACAACTTCCAGGGGAACCAGGCCGTTATGTAGAGCAGCAAAGATACACGCTCAGTCTGAAGACCGGGTTCCTTGACCAGGCGCACGCCGTGACCGATGCCGGTTTCACCTTGGAAGAGATCCTGCTCACTGCCACGGCCATGCTGCTGGGCCATGAGAGTGGAACTCCGGCAGCCAGCATCACGCTGGAGCACCACGGCCGCGACGCTGATTCAGACAGCGCGGCGTCCGAAGTCGGCTGGTTTACCACACTAGCCCCCTGGGGACTTACCTGGGGACGCGAGGCCAGCGGGCTGGATATTCTGAGCGAGGTTGTCCCGTCGCTCGCCCACTGGCGTCGCACGGCCAGCGCGTGGCTGCCTTGGGCGCAGCATGCGACCGGTACCAGCGCGCAATTGCCCACCCTTTCCTTCAACTACCTGGGCCGGATTGACGGTAGCTCGGCGCACAACCTGACCATAGAGCCGCTGCCCGACCTGCCCCTGCATGATCCCAAAGGTCAGCGCCCGTTTGCACACGAATTGATCTGCTGGCGAAGCGGCAGCGACGTGCACCTAACCTGGCTTGCACCGGCAACGGTGCCGGCCGCTCAGGTCCAGGGATGGCTACATCGCATCCGAGATAATGCGACAAGCCTGGTTCATCTCAGCGCAACGCAAGGCTACCGCCTGCCGGCAGGCCCGCTCGCCCCCGGCCTTCTTTACCACCACGCCGACGACCGCCCGGAAGAAGCGCTCTACACGGAGCAGGTCTGTGCTTGGCTAGACGGACTGGTTCACCCAGCCAAGCTGCGGGCGGCCTGGGATCTTTGCGTAAAGCGCCACGAGTCCCTACGTACCTTATTTCGTTTCTGTGACGATGGGGTATTGCGTCGCATCATACAGCCCGAGGCCAACCTGCCCTTCAAGGTCATCGACCTAAGCGAGTCAGGGGCGCAGGCAGAAGCGCTGTTCACACGGGCTTGCGAGCAGGAACGCCGCACCAGCTTTGAGATGGACCGGGGGCCACTGGGTCGGATACTGCTGGCCCGCTTTAGCGAAACGCGTTATCAAATCGCTTTCACGCATCACCATGCCATCCTGGATGGCTGGTCTCTCCCGGTGTTGCTGGAAGATTTACTGGCTTGCTACGACAATCCAGCGCAACAAGCCATGCAAGCGCGCCCGCTCGGGAGTCTGGCCATCGTGCGCGCCCAAGCGGGGGTTGACGACGAATCCCTACGCACCGAGTGGCGTGACGTGCTGGTCAAAGCGACTGACCGTGGCGAGTTGGCGCTAAGTAGCACAGCGATTGAGCCTGATCTGGATCTCGACCTCGTGCTGGACCCAGCCCTGTCTGATCGCATCGCCAGCCGGGCTGGCGACTATGGGGTTTCCATCACCACCTGGTACCTGGCAGCCTGGGCATGGGCACTGCAATCTTTGGGACTGGGCCGCACACCCGTCTTCGGTCTGACCGTCAGCGGGCGTCAAGCCGAGTTGCACGGCATCGAACGCTATGTAGGTCTGACGGTCAACACCCTGCCCCTGGTGCTCCATACCCATGCGACGCAGCCCTTCTCGGCCTTGTTGCAGCAGGTACAGGAGCGCTCCGCCTTTGTGCAGGCAAGCGCCCATCTGAGCCTGTCCGATCTTCACCGTCTGGCCGACGCACCGGGCGAAGCGCTGTTCGAATCAATGTTCGTGTTCGAAAACTACCCCAGCGGCCGGATGACGGGACGCGATTTCACAGTTGGCGAAGTCCGGATGCGCGAGCAAGCGCACTACCCTTTGGCCCTTGCGGTCTTGCCAGGTTCCTGCTCCTCCTTGCGTCTGGCTTTGCGCGGCGGCCGAATCGCCAGGCGAAGTGGGCAGTCGATCCTTGCAGGATTGCTCTCGGTGCTCACCTTGTCATCCTGGCGAGCCGAGAGC
>CAIPGJ010000769.1 GCA_903864555.1 uncultured Pseudomonadota bacterium
CCGCGGAGTACTACCAGCAGGACGCACAGGCCATGCGCAATGACCAGCAGCGCGCCGACGATATCAACGCCCTGGTCCTGAAGAAAATGGAACGCTGGGAAGCACTCGAAGCCAAGCAGACGCCGGCGGAGTGAACCTCGTTTTGCTTCCGTGGCCTGCAGCAGGGCTGCTGTCTTTTACCCCATGGTCAAAGGTTCTTCACCGATTTCCCGGGAAGGCACTGGCAGCAAGCTTGGCAGTCCCGGGGTTTACCCCGCTGGTGCTGCCCGGCCTGGCGCCATTGCTTGCCCGGCAATCGGCATAAACGCCTTGAGCGTCCCGCCCACTTACTGCGGCTGAATCTTCTTGATGTCGATGATGCGCTTCCAGCGCACCATTTCGCCTTCGATGCGCTGGCGCATTTCTTCTGGCGTGGACGGTGTGGCGACACCGCCCAGGTCGGCCAGGCGCTTTTGCACATCGGGCATGGCGAGGATGGCGCGCAGTTCGCGGTTGAGCTTGTCGACCACCGGGCGCGGCGTGCCGGGGGTGGTGGCCACGCCCAGCCAGGAGGCGAGCTCTATGCCGGGCAGGGTTTCATTGATGGCGGGCACATCGGGCATGAGCGAGAAGCGCTGTGGCGAGGACACGGCAATGGCGCGCGCCCTGCCTGAGCGGATGGCGCCCATGCTGCCGGTGGCGGTCTCCACCAGCACATCGAGGCGGCCGGCATAGAGTTCGATGAGCGCCTGCTGTGCGCCCTTGAAGGGGACGTTGATCATGTCCACATTGCCTTCGATGTTGACCCATTCGCCCAGCAGGTGGTGCACGCTGCCCGGTCCGGCCACGGCGTAGGTGATCTTGCCGGGGTTGGCCTTGGCGCGCGCCAGCAGGTCCTTCAGGTTCTTCATCGGGTTGTCGGCGGCCACGGAGAGGAAGAAGGGATAGGAGACGATCACGCTGACCATCTGGAAGTCCTTGATCGGGTCATAGGGCCGATCCTTCACCAGCACCGCTGCCACCGGGAAGCCGCCGGTCAGGAGCACCATGGTGTGTCCGTCGGGCACGGCCTTGACAACGTCGCCGTTGGCCAGCACGCCGCTGCCACCGATACGATTCTCGGGCAGCACCGGCTGGCCCATGCGAGCAGCCATCTTCTCGGCGAGCAAGCGTGTGACCAGGTCGGCGCTGCCGCCGGGCGCGCAGCAGATGGTGAAGCGTATGGGTTTGGTCGGATAGTCCTGCGCGGTCGCCGGCAGGGCGGTTGCGATCGCCAGTAAGGCCGGCAACAGGCGCGCAAGCAATGAGACTGCTGTCATGGTTCTTCCTTCTCGCTATGGTGTGCGGATGCCGCTGATTCGGTGGGTGCTTCGTTGGGGCCGGACCGTGGTGGCTTCAGTGATTCAGCGCCCCGCCCAGGCGTGCGGCGAATTGCCGCTCCCAGTCTTCACGCAGGCAAAAGCCAGGGGTGGCGCGCACCAGGGCTTCGGTCTGCTCGCGGATGGCCTGGGCGGGCTGGGTGAGGTCGAGGTCCTTGCCGAAGGGCTGTGGCACATACCAGGGCGAGGGGGTGTACAGCTCGACCCGGTTGCCGTCGGGGTCATGGAAATAGATGCTCCAGGCATTGCCGTGGTTGCGCGGCGCGAGTTCCTTCACTTTTTCCGCCACCAAGGCGCTGTGCAGGGTGCACAGGTTTTCCAGGGTGTCCACGTGGAAGGAGATCTGGTTGAGGATGGACTTGTGCTGGCCGTCATCACGCCCGGAGACGAACACCACCTGGTGGTGCTCATGGATGGAGCCGCTGAGGAAAACGATCTCGCCCCCCATGCGATAGGGGCCGCGGTCGGTGACCGCCAGGCCGAGCACGCGGGTATAGAAGCCGATCATGCCTTCGAGGTCGCGGGCAAGAAAGCCCAGGTGCGACAACTGGGCGTGGGGACGCGGGGAGGCGACGGGCGCGAGTGGCATGGGGCTTCATTCCTGGAATGGGAAAGCGGGCATTTAGCCGCCCTGCACCCCTTGCTGTCAAACCGCATTGCAGCAGGCGCCCGGGCGGCGGGCGGGGGCAGCCCCTTTACGACCGGCAACGGCCGGCAGCGCCTGGCGCCCGCCGACCCTTACTTCCAGGGAGCGGGACGCCCGGCGATGTAACCCTGGTAGCCGTCGATGCCGAGGGCGCGCAGGTTGGCCACGGTCAGGTCGTCCTCGACGTTCTGCGCGATCACCGGCACATCGAGCTGCCGGCCTGCGCGCACCACCGATTCGATGAAAAAGCGCGTGCCCATGTCGGCGACGATGCGCGGCGTGTGCACGGCGGAGAGCTTCACGTAGGCCGGGGTGAGGATGCGGACCAGCGCCAGGCTGTCGCGATGGACGCCGAAGTGGTCGATGGCAAACTGGCAGCCGAGGTCGCGCACGTGACGGGCGAACTGGCGTGCCGCCGCTTCGTTCTGCAGTACACCATGCTCGCTCAGTTCGAAGACGATGGTGGTGCCGGGCTTCTGGCCGCGCCCGAGCACGCCGGTCAGCCATTCGCCAAAACCCGGGTCGGCAATCGACTGGGCTGCCAGGTTGATGGCGATGGTGCAGGGCTCGCTGCTCAGCCGGTCGCGCATGACATCGATGACCTTGCGCACCACGGCCTGGTCCAGATCCACGGTGAGCTTGTGTCGCGCCACCAAGGGCATGAACTCGGCGGCGGCCAGTTGCTTGCCCGAGGTATCCAGCAGGCGGCCCATGATTTCAGTGTGCAGCAGGCTGCCATCCTGCAGGCGGATGGCGGGCTGGCCCACCAGTTCCATGCGGCCGCTGCCGATGGCGCCGCGCACCACGTCGATGAGTTCAGCCGACCAGCTGGGGCGCGCGGCATCCAGCACGCGCACTTCAGGCACGCCGATGTGCTTGTCAACGGCCTCCTGCAGGGCATCGTTGGCATTGTCGACGAGGTCCTTGAGCACGGGCTTGCCGGCGGCGGCATACACCGCGCCGACCGACACGCACACCGGCCCGCCGCCCAGGCCAAGGCCGGCAATGACCGAATCGGCCTGGCGCTGCAGGTCGGCCAGGCGCGCTTCGGCGCCGGCACGCTCTTCGGCAAGGATGATGGCGAACAGCGCCCCACCCCAGCGTCCGGCCAGGCCCCGGGCGCCGGCCGCCTCGCTGATCAGCCGACCCACCGAGCGCACCAGTTCATCGCCGCGCTCGGGCCCCTGCGCTTCGTTGACGCTGGCAAGCTCGGAGATCTGCAGCAGGGCCAGCATGCCGGAGAAGGATTCGGTTTCGTCACGGTAGTGGCTGTTGAAGCGCGAGGTCAGTCCGCGCCGATTGAGCAGGGTGCTGACCGGATCGAGGAAGGCCTCGTCCTGCAGCGCGGTGGCGCGCGCAGTCTCTGCTTCCAGCGCGTCACGCACTTTCATGGACAGCATGTTCATCGCCGACACCACCCGCGCCAGTTCACGCGTGCTCGGCACCACGTCGACCGTGACGAAGTCACGCTGGGCAATCGACTGGGCGGCCGCCTCCACCGCGTCCAGTGGCTTGAGCACGCTGCGCAGGAACAGGTTCATCAGCCCCAGCGCGAGGAGGTAGATGAGCCCCAGCAGAACACCCGTGGCGCGTGCCGTGCCCCACAACTGCTCGTAGGCAAAGCGCGGATGGCTGGTGACGCGCACGCGGCCGAGCTGCTGCCAGCCGCTGCTGACCAGCGATTCAGCCGTGGGTCCCACCAGGGGGAACATCTGGGCGAACCATTCCGGATAGTCGCCTTCGACCTGGGTCTGCAGGCGGCGCACCACCACCGGCTCGCTCTTGTCGCGGGTGAGGAATTCGATCTGCGCATAGTGGCCGCGGTCGAAGGCGGCGTTGATCACCGTCTCGGCAATGGCGTAATCGCCCTTGGTGAGCAGGATGCCCAGGGACAGGCCGAGCGAGGTGGCCGCGTCCTGGGCGTGGGACTCCAGCTGCACCTGCAGGTGGGCGCGCGCGTTGCGCAGGTAAATGGCCTGCACGCCGATGAGCGCGGCCAGAAAGATGATGGAGATGGCGATGATGAGCTGTCTGCCCAGTGTCATGACGGGTCCTTCCTTGTCAATGAGCCTGGCGTGCAGCGGGGCGCGCTCATATGCGCGACTCCTGCTCCAGGCGTTCCAGCAATGAACTCCAGTTCCGGATCTGGCGCGGGGAGCCGATGCGGCCGCGCACTTCCACCCAGACTTCTTCGTCGTTGAAGCTGTAGACGGGCACGAGGTCGGTGCGCTGCGAAGCCGGGCGCACGCTGTCCTCGAGGTTATCCAGCACCAGCGGGTCGGCGTTGGGGGAGGCATACCAGGCGAGCACCATGTGCGCCTGGTTGAGCTTCAGCGATTTGACATACACCAGGCGCAGGCGCGATACCGGTACGCCCAGTTCCTTCAGCAGGAAATACTTGGCAATGGAGAAGTCCTCGCAGTCGGCGCCATTGCTGGCCATGCTCTCGGCGGGCGTGGCCCAGTAGTCGGGCAGGTTCCAATGCTTTTCATCTTCGAGGAAGGGGATGCGGTTGACGAACAGGTTCACCTGGGCGAGCAGATCCTGCTCGCGCAAACTGCGCCCCTTGCGGTCGGTGGCAAAGCGCTTCAAGCCCTCCAGGCGGGTGCGTGCCTGGGGAGCGCGAAAGCGCTGGCCATATTGCTCGATGAGGCGCTCGGATATCCTGGTGGTGTAGCCCAGCTCGCCCAGGCTCTGGGCAATGCCCAGCCCGGCAAGAACCAGGGTGAAGACGGTGAGCTGTGCGGCCAGCAAGGGCAATGCAGAAAGCAGGGGCTGGCCTGCGTGCGCGCTTGTCAGGATTGTCCGGGACATGGCCATCGTGGCCGGATGCCCGCGCATCGCGACCTCTGCCATGGACCTGGACCTCGGGTCCACCGGCGGTCAGTACCCGAAGTTCTGGCGCAGGAAGGCGAGCGGCTTCCTGAACAGGTAATAGCCCAGCGACACCTGCTCGGCGTAGATCTTGGCGGTGCCGCGCAAGCCGATGCGGGGGAAACCATGGCCTTCGAGGAGTTCG
>CAIPGJ010000770.1 GCA_903864555.1 uncultured Pseudomonadota bacterium
GTGGCTGCAGGAGAACGGCGTCTCCATCTGGAACGAGTGGGCGGATGAGAACGGAGAACTCGGGCCCGTCTACGGTTATCAGTGGCGCAACTGGCAAACGCCTGACGGGCGCAGCATCGACCAGATCGAACAGGTGATGCAATCGATCCGGCGCAATCCCAATTCACGTCGCCACATCGTCACGGCCTGGAATCCAGCCGACGTGGACAAGATGAAGCTGCCACCCTGCCACGCCTTCTTCCAGTTCTACGTCGCAGACGGCCGACTCTCCTGCCAGATGTACCAGCGCAGCGCCGACATCTTTCTCGGGGTGCCCTTCAACATTGCCTCCTACGCCCTGCTCACGCTGATGATTGCGCAGGTCAGCGGTCTAAAGCCCGGAGAGTTCATCCACACACTGGGGGACGCGCACCTCTACCTGAATCACCTGGATCAGGCGCGCGAGCAACTGGCGCGCGAGCCACGGTCCTTCCCGCGCATGCGGCTCAATCCCGAGGTCCGGGAATTGTCGGCTTTCCGGTTCGAGGATTTCACACTGGAAGCTTACAATCCACATCCCCTCATCAAGGCGCCTATCGCCGTCTGACGGTCAGGAGCGCGCGAACCGCGCTCAGCGGCGCTTGCAGATGTCGTTGCCATCGCGCCAGCCCAGCGCGTACTGCGCATCACCCTTCATGCGCGTTTCATTGCTTGGACTGGCAGCCAGTGCCAAACGTTCCGCAGATTGCGGTGCCTTGCGCGCAGCAGGTGGTACGGCAACGGGGGGCGTAACCGGACTGGCCTGAGCAAGTGGCTCCACCTTCTGCGAATTCGCTGCAGGCAGCAGGCCGGTCATGGCCGCCACGCCGACCATGCTGAAAACAATCACCGATACCGCAGCGCCAGCGGCAAGCGAACTCATGCGAGTGTGCGTACTGGCAGTCATGCCGTGCTCCTGATGTCGATGACCGCCCCTGCTACACGGCCCGGCTACACCATTGCAATGGCTGTGCCAGCACCAGGCAGCGCGCTTCCGGAGAAAGAAAGTGGAACGCCTACAAACACTTGCCGGAAGCGTGTGACTTATTCACGCAGGCCGCCATGGCGCCAACCTGTCATCGGGTGACGACAGTGTTCCAGCGCATACGGGCAAGCCCCTGATGTATAAGGACTTGCGCTGTCGCCGCTCCCTACAGCGCGGAAGGCAGGCTCGAGGTCCAGGCTCTCAGGACTTGAACAGTTTGGGCTCGAGCGAATGCCGCTCGAGCAGCTTGTAGAACTCGGTGCGGTTACGCCTTGCCAGCTTTGCGGCCTGGGTGACATTGCCACCGGTGATGCGCAGGATGCGCACCAGGTAGTCGCGCTCGAAGCCGCGGCGCGCTTCCTCCAGCGAAGCCATGGGTTGCACATCCTGGCGCAGCGCCTGCTGTACCAGCGACGATGGCACGATGCCCGTGGTACTGAGCGCCACCACCTGCTCCACCACGTTGATCAACTGGCGCACGTTGCCCGGCCAAGGGGCGGCCAGCATCATCTCCAGCGCCTCCGGGGCAAAGCCGCGCAGGGTCTTGCCGTTGCGCGCGGCAATCGCTTCCAGGAAATACTGTGCCAGCGGCACGATGTCCTCGCGCCGCTCGGCCAGGGGCGGCAAGTCCAGCGAAACCACATTCAAGCGGTAGTAGAGATCCTCGCGAAAGCGGCCTTCCTTCATCTCCAGGTCGAGGTCGCGATGGGTGGCCGAGATGACCCGCACATCCACCAGCATCAAAGTTGCCGAACCCACCGGACGCACTTCTCGATCCTGCAGCACGCGCAGCAGCTTGGCCTGCAACGGCAGGGGCATGTCGCCGATCTCGTCGAGGAACAGCGTGCCGCCTTCGGCAGAGGGGATCAGGCCCTTGTGGTCATAGGCGGCCCCGGTAAAGGAACCCTTTCTGTGCCCGAACAGCTCTGATTCGAGCAGATGCTCCGGAATTGCCGCGCAATTCACCGCCACAAACGGCATGGCAGCCCGCGTGCTGGCGCGATGGATCGCACGGGCCAGCAGCTCCTTGCCAGAGCCGCTGGGACCATGGATGAATACGCTGGCATCGGACTTCGCCACCATGCGCGCCTGGCGCAGCAGATCCTCCATCTTCGGGTTGCGCGTGACGATGTCACGGCGCCAGTCCTCCACGGCAGTGGCGCCACCGCCGGACAGGCGTATCGCCTGCTCCACCTGTTCCAGCAGCAGCTTGCTGTCCAGCGGCTTGGGCAGAAACCCGAACACGCCGCGCTTGGTCGCATCCACGGCATCGGGAATGCTGCCGTGTGCCGTGAGCACGATCACCGGCAGGGTCGGCGCGCGAGATTTCACCGCTTCGAACAGTGCCATGCCATCCATGCCGCCCATGCGCAGGTCGGTAATCAGCAACTGCGGCTGCTCCACGGCAAACAGCGCCAGCGCGCGCTCGGCGCTGTCGGCCGTCTTCACCGCATAGCCGGCCCCGCCCAGGCGCATGGCCACCAGGGTCAGGATGTCCTGATCATCATCGACCAGCAGTATCCTCGCGCCGCTCATCGCTGGCGCCCTTGTCCGCGCTCGAGCAGCGTGCGTTCCATGGCCTTCAGCGCATCAAGCTGCTCGCGCAACTGCGTAGCGCGCCGCTGGTCACGAACACGCTCGGCGACCTGCGCATGGACCAAAGTGGCGAAACGCCGCAGTGCCCCGGCATGGGTGAGAGGGCCTCCCGCAGCAAGCGGCTCCAGCATTCCCAGTGCACGCGCATCGTCGCTGACGGCCGTGCCAGGCATGCTCAACAGCAACGCCAGCCGCAGGCGGGCGACAAAGCCGTTGTCCCGCGCCAGCCCCTGGTTCAGGGCGAACGCCTCGCGGCGCTGCTCTTCGGCCGCCTGGGTCGTGACGGTCTGCACATAGCTGATGAGATTGCTCACTTGTTCGCTTTCATTCGTTCGCGTCTCCACCCGCGCTGGGGCCACCCGCTGGACCGGTACCTCGACGCGCGGCGGGGAAGCCGGCACCTGGGCGCCACGCACGACCGCTGGCAACGGCGCCTGTATCTGGGTCTTTGCCTCGGGCAGGGTCTGGGGCTGGGTCTGGCGGGCCGGCGGGGCGGGAGCTCTCGCAGGGGAATCGGGAGGCGATACCGCGCAGCCAGAGAGTAAGCTCCCCAGCAGCACCGCCACAGCAGTCAGTATGGATCGGGTCATGAGCCGTTCAGCTTACCGCAAGCGGCAGTCGCACCTGGAATCGCGCGCCGATCCCCTCGGACTGGATGATTTCAACGGTGCCGCCATGGGCGTGCACCAGGTCGCGCACAATGGCCAATCCGAGGCCGCTGCCCTGGACCCGCCCGTGGTGCGGCTTTTCGCCACTGAAAAACCAGTCGAACACCCGCAGCCTGTCTTCCTCCGGGATGCCCGGGCCCATGTCGCCCACCTCCAGTACGGCTTGCTGCCCCTCACGGGAGAGCGCGAGACTGACAACACCGCCGTCGGGAGAATATTTGACCGCATTGGACAGCAGATTATCGATGATGACCTTCAGTTTCTCCAGGTCAGCACGCAGGCTGAGTGGTTCAAGGCTGTGCGCGAATCTGACATTGCGTGCGGCGGCGGCGAGACGATGATTCTCCGCAGCGGCGGCCACTACCTGATCCATTTCCACTGGCGCCAGCGCCAGCCGAGACAAGCCCTCCTGCACACGCTGGTAATTGAGCAGCGCTTCGATCATGCGCTGCAACTCGGCACTCTGTCTCTGCAGGATCGCCACCACCTCGCGCTGGCCGGGCGACAGCACGCCGGCCGTCCCGTCAGCCAGCAATTCCGAGCCCTCGCGCAGGGAGGTGAGCGGGGTCTTCAGCTCATGCGAGACATGCCGCAGGAAGCGTTGCTTCTGCCCCTCCAGTTCGAGCAGCCGCTGGCGCAGCCAATCCAGCCTTTCCCCCAGGTAGACCAGATCTGCCGGACCGCTCACGCGGATGCCGCGATCGAGCATGCCGTCACCCAGCGCGCGTATGGCGGCATCCAGCTGCCGGATGGGCCGCGCGATCAGCACGGTGACCGCCACTGCCAGCAACAGGCCCAGCGGCACTGTGGCAAACAGTTGCCACCACAGGATGCGCTGGGCGCGGCCAGCCGTGGTACGCAACTGCTCGACTTCACGGTCAATCAGTTCATTGCTGATGTCGAGCATGCCGCGCGCCAGGTCCGACAAATGCAGATAACCCTGGATGAGCGCCTCGCGCTGGCGCGCGCCGCCACCGCCCTGGCCCTGGGCCACCTGGATGCGAAACTGCGAGAACAGCGCCTGCTCCTTCTCGATGGTGCGGTTGAGCTCGTTCAGCTGCGATTCGTCCAGTGGCAGCATTGACAATTCGCTGGTGGTGCCCTTGAAGTGCCGCCTCAATCGTTCATAGTCATCCACCAGCGCGGCATCCCCCAGGATGAGGTATTGCCGGACCACGCGCTCCAGGCCTGTCACCTGCTCGGAAAGGAGCCGGCTGCCGCGAGCCGACTGCGCGGCCTGCACCACCACGGTCTGGCTCTGTTCGGCGAGGCGCTCGACATAGACTGCGGCATTGATAAAGGCGAGGATGAGCGGCAGCGCCACTGCGGCAAAGGCAATCAGCAGCAGCTTGAAGAAGGACTTCGGGTAGCGAAAATCGATTGGGGTCTTCATGCTGCGGTTTCGCCTGCTCGCCTGCCTGTCATTTCGACTACTGCATCCATGGTTGCGGTATTGTCCATGCTACAGCCGCAGTATGCCCGCAGCAGGGACTGGCACTGTAGGACAGTCAGCGCATCAATTGGCGCTGTGGCGGACCTGCACCACCTATAATCCGGCAATTTTTCACACACCATGATCACTTCCTCCCAGCCTTCCATCGCCCTGGTCGCCGCAGTGGCACGCAACGGTGTGATCGGGCGCGGCAATACCCTGCCCTGGCACCTGCCCGAAGACCTGAAGCGCTTCAAGGCGCTTACCATGGGACACCCGGTGATCATGGGACGCAAGACTTTCGATTCCATCGTGGCAATATTGAAAAAACCATTGCCCGGGCGCACCAGCATTGTCATCTCGCGCTCACCCAGCGCACTGCGTCTGTCGCCGGACTGGACCAGCGTGCGCACCGCCGCGACGCTCGACGAGGCCATCCACCAGACGCCGGCCGATGCACCCATCCATGTCATCGGCGGCGCCCAGATCTATGAACTGGCCCTGCCTCGCGCAACGCGCCTATACCTGACCGAAGTGCTGTCCGACATCGAAGGCGACACGCATTTCCCGCATTGGGACCGGTCGCAATGGCAGGAAGTGAGCCGTGAGCACGGGCCGGCAACGCCCGAGGGCCTGCAATACGACTTCGTGGAATACCTGCGAGGATAGGCGTCGGGCAGCACACCGGCCTCTACAGGCGAAAAAAAAGCAGGGCTTGCGCCCTGCCTTTCTCGAAGAAAAAAGAAGATTACTTCTTCTTTTCGTCTTTCTTGGCTTCTGCCTTCTTGTCGTCCTTCTTGGCTTCAGCCTTCTTGTCGTCAGCAGCCTTCATGTGGGCAGCAGCGAAAGCGCCGGTGGCGAACATGGACGCGAAC
>CAIPGJ010000771.1 GCA_903864555.1 uncultured Pseudomonadota bacterium
GGTGACGAGGAAGGGGCGATCCGGCACAGCGGCAACCACAGCGGCAGCAGACCGCCGGGCGGCGGTTCGCTTGGGGGAAGATTTTGCAGCAGGCGCCGGTGCAAATGGACCGGCACTGCCACCCTGCCGCGGGCTCACGCGGGCCTCGCGGCGGGCAGCGGCATCACTTGGCCGGGGCAGCCTTGACGTCAGCCTTCGGTGCGTCAGCCTTCGGTGCAGCGGCCGGTGCTGCGGCAGCCGGCTTCGCTTCAGCAGCCGACACCGGCAGGAAGGCCTGGCATTCGGCCGGCAGTTCGGACTTCTTGCTGGCGCTCATGTTCAGCGCCAGGCCGGCCGGGCAGTTGGCCTTGTCGGCAGCCAGGGCACGCTCCAGCGCGGCCAGGGCGGCTTCGTTGTCCACGCCATGGCTGACCTGACCGATGATGCCCACGCCGGCCAGCACATTGGCGCGTACATTGGGCTTGGCCGTCTTGGCCGAGGCTTCCAGGACCGGCAGGATCTGCTGCTCGATGCTGCCGAGCAGGGCCTTGAGGCTGTCGGCTTCCTTCTGCTTCTTCTCCAGTTCGGCGACACGCGCCGTGGCGGCAGTCAGCTTGGCCTGCGCGCCCTTCAACTGCGTGCCGGCATCTTCACCGGTGCGTGAGGCCATCTGCAGCGCGGATTCCAGTTCGCCCACCTTCATGTGGGTCATGGCTGCGTAACCGACGGCAATCAGGAACAGGGCCAGCACGATCTGCAGGACCAGCTTGTCTTTGGATATCGACATTTTCATGCGTCACTCCCAGGATTCATGGATTATTGGAATGGCGTAACAATGATTACAGCGACAGCCTGGTCACCGCGTCCGCCAGGACAGGCGGCATTCTCTCACCTGTCACCGCGTGCGGCCAGTCCCGATGCAGGCAAAGTGCACAGCCGGCACGGAATACGGGAATGGATAAGGCCCTGGGGAGCCTAGGGGCGCGGGCATCCGCGCCGGTTGGGCTGGTCTTACTGCCATTTCCCAAGTGCTCATGAAGCCTGCGCATGGTTGTTGCCTTGCCGTTGAGAGAGGTGCGACAAGAAGTCCAGGGCATCGAAGTGGCAGTCACTGGCGAACTGCAAACACTCAGCGGTGGAAAAATCCCCCCCGCGACTGCGTCCTCATTGACGTCAATGCGGGCCCCCTTTGACAAGGCGGTAAACCCTGGTGCTTCCCGGAGATCAGCGAAGCGCATCCTTTCGTCGGCCCCCCAGGCCTGCTTCCTGTTTTACCAACGATGCCACCGGCCCCACGCCTGCACGCCTGCACGCCTTCCGGCGATATCCCCCTTCAGCCCTACAATGGCCGGTAGTCCGGCTATGGCATCGGGTGCCACCCATGCATCCGGAACAAGGCAGCACCACAGTCACGAACGTCACGAGCCGGGACGGCATCAAAAACAAACAGAGGATTCACCCAAGGAGAGGGACATGCAGACATTCCTGAAGCGCTCGCGCAGCATTCAAAGGCCAGTCATGGCCGCCACACTGGCCCTGAGCTTCACTGCCACAGCATGGCCGGCGATGGCCCAGAACTTCCCCACGGGCCCCTTGCGCATCATCATCCCCTTTACCGCCGGCGGCACGGCCGATGTGGTCGCCAGGGGCGTGGCGGTTGGCCTGGGGGAATTGCTGGGACAGCCGGTACTCTCGGAGAACCGCCCCGGCGCCAACACCATCGTCGGGGCCGAGGCCGTCGCCCGATCAGCACCCGACGGACACACCATGCTGCTCTCCACAGGTTCGGCGCTGGTGGTCAATCCGGCCGCGTACAAAAAGCTGCCCTATGATGCGATCCGCGATTTCACCGCGGTCGCCAAGGCGGCATCGAACTTCCATCTGGTCATGGCACGCAAGGGTTTCGGCCCGAACAACATTCCGGAACTGATCAAGCTGGCGAAGTCCAAACCCGGCGGCGTGAGTTACGGCTCCTCGGGCATCGGCTCCCCGCCGCACTTCGCCGGCATGCTGCTGGAGTCGGTCACCGGGACGCAGATGCTGCACATCCCGTACAAGGGCATTTCGCAGGCGGTCACCGACCTGCTGGGGGAGAACCTGGACATCGCCGCCATGGGCCCCTCGGCCGCCATCGGCCATATGAAGGCCGGCAAGTTGAAGCCGCTCATCGCCACCTCGGACAAGCGGCTGGACACGGCACCGGATGTGCCGACCATGCAGGAGATCGGCTATGCCGGATTCACCACCGGCTCCTGGTTTGTGCTGGTGGCCCGTGCCGGCACGCCGGTCCCGGTCATCACCCGCCTCAATCGCGACATCAACGCGGTGCTGCAGCGGCAGGCGGTGCGGGAGAAGCTGGAGGCCGAAGGCTTCATGGTGGATGGCAATCTGTCACCCGCGCAGGTGACGAAATTCATCGCCGACGAATACACGCGCTGGGGCAAGACCATCCGCGATGCAAAGATCCAGTTCGACTGAAATTCCTGCGATGGCGCGGGAGTCCGGGCAGGACGTCAGGGTTTGACGAAGTCCGGCCGCTTCCTCATGTAGTCGATGAAAGCTGGTCCCAGGCCGCATTCTTGTAATTGCGCCGTGGTGACGGGCGGCCGCAGCGGCTGCCAATCCAGATCCACGACGCGCCTGGGCCAATCGGGATTCAGGATGGCCGAACGGCCCAGCGCCACTGCATCGCCACCCAGTGACAGCACCTTGCGTGCATCGTCGCGCGTCCAGACGTGGCCGGCCGCCATGATGGGAATGTCCTTCGGCAGCACTTCGCGGAACAGCCCGAGTGAATGCCGGTCCGGACGCTTCACGGTGTTGCGGCCGTAGTCCCACAGCGAGACATGCAGGAAGTCGATGCCGTCTTCGCACAGCCATTGCGCGAGCTGCAGGTTCTCGTCGAGGTCCAGACCGCGGGCATTGCCGAAGTCCTCCGGGGAGATGCGGATGCCGACCAGGAAAGCCTCGGGCACCGAGGCACGCACCGCGCGCGTGACCTCACGCATCAACCGGGCACGGTTCTCCAGCGGGCCACCCCATTCGTCATCACGCTGGTTTTCGGTGCGACTGAGGAACTGCGTCAGCAGGTAACCGTGGGCGCCATGGATTTCCACCCCGGCCATGCCCGCCTCGCAGGCGCGCTGCGCCGCCGCGGCGAAGGCCGTGATGACCTGGCGAATGTCCTGCTCGGA
>CAIPGJ010000772.1 GCA_903864555.1 uncultured Pseudomonadota bacterium
ACATCGGGCCGCGTCGCCCGCCCCCGGCGCTGGCGCAGCACACGGAAGAAATCCTCTCGGAATATGGCTACGGCGCAGACCGGATTGCCGCGTTCAGGGAGCAGGGCGTGATTTAGCAGAAGTCAGGAGCAGTACAAAAAAGGAGGAGACATCATGCAGTTTCGAACCGTAACATTGCTGTCGGCCGCATTGGCCCTGGCGGTGCTGGGTGTGACCGCACCGGCGCAGGCACAGAACCAGACCTATCCCAACAAGCTGGTGCGCATCGTCTCGCCCTTCGAGGCGGGTGGTTCCACCGACCTGCTGGCACGCCTGTTCGTGCCCAGGTTCACCGAGGCCTGGAAGCAGACCGTCATCGTCGACAACAGGCCCGGTGCCGGTGGTAACACCGGCGCTGACCTGGTCGCCAAAGCGGCCCCGGACGGACATACCCTGCTGGTGGTGGCCAGCAATCACGCCATCAATCCGGCGCTCTACAAGAACATGCCCTTCGATGCCCGGCGCGACCTCGCACCCATCGCCCTCATAGGCAAGGCCACCAATGTGCTGGTGGTCCATCCTTCGATCCCGGTGACCAACGTCAAGGAACTCATCACCTACGCCAAAGGGAACCCGAATGCCAACTATGCCTCCGGCGGCGCTGGCGCGGCGTCTCACATCATTGCCGAAATGTTCAAGCATGCCGCCGGGGTGAACCTCACCCATGTGCCGTACAAGGGTAGCGGTCCGGCCTTCACCGGGCTGTTGCGCGGGGACGTCACGGTCTACTTCAGCAATCTGGTGGCCGCCATGGCCCAGGTGAAGTCCGGCAAGGTTCGCCTGATCGCTGTCACCGGTGCAACCCGCAACCGCGCCCTGCCCGACACCCCGACCATGGCGGAATCCGGCCTCCCCGGATTCGAGGCGGACAACTGGTATGGCGTGCTCACCACCGGCCGATCACCCGCTGCAGCCATCCAGTCGGTCAACCGCATCATGCAGCAGGCGGTGCAGGATGCGCAGATCGTCGAGAAGCTCAATGGCCTGGGCATCACCCCGGAAGCCATGAGCGTGGAGCAGTTCACCACCTTTGTCGATGCGGAGCTGGTGAAGTGGCGCAAGGCCGTGGAACTGGCGGGGGCGAGCGCGGATTGATCCTGGCTGTTTCTCCTGATGCGAACTGGAACGGAGGTCTGTGATGTTGCTGATGAATGGCGTGAAGTGGCTGTTGTGCGGTGTGGTGGCAATGCTGTGTCTGCCGGCCTTGGCGCAGAAGTTTCCAAGTGGTGATGTACGCATCATGGTCGGCTATGCACCGGGCGGCGGGACAGATGCCATGGCACGATTGCTGGCCACCAGGGTGCAGGCGAAGATCGGTGTGACCGTAGTGGTGGAAAACCGGCCCGGCGCATTGGGCCAGATTGCCGGTCAGTTCGTTTCGCGTCAGCTGCCCGACGGCAAGATACTCCAGATGACGGCCAGTTCGCCGGTGCTGATCTCGCCGCATATCCAGCATGTCTTCCATCCAATCAAGGAACTGACAGCGGTGACGCTGCTGACGCGCTTCCCTGGCCTGCTGGTGGTGCCTTCGAGTTCCGCTTTCAACACCATCGAGGATGTGGTGGCCGAGGCTCGGCGGAACCCCGGAAAACTTTCCTATGGCACATCAGGCACGGGTTCGATGAACCACCTGGCTGCGGAAATGCTCAACAACATGGCGAAGATAAACATGGTCCACATCCCGTACCAGGGATCCGGTCCCGCCGTGACAGCCCTGTTGGGCAAGCATGTGGACATGGTGTTCGCGGCTATCCAGTCGGTCATCCCGCGCGTGCGCTCCGGCGAGTTCAGGGCTCTGGGGGTGGATAGTGCCGAGCGCTCCCTGGTGTTGCCCGATGTTCGCTCCATCCGTGAAGCTGGCTACCCGGATTACGGCGTCGCCAATTGGATAGGATTATTCGCACCACCCAAGATGTCCGATGAGCTGTCCATGCAGATTCGCAACGCATTCGTCGATGCGCTGAAGACACCGGAAGTGCAGAAGTTTGTCGCGGCAGACGGCCAGTTTCCCGTGGGATCGACCTCGCAGGAATTCCGGCAGGAGCTAGTGAGGGATTTTGACAAGATGGGTGATCTGGTTCGTCCTCTAGGGCTCAAGTGAGATTATCCGCCTGTGCCGAACAATCCGATTGAACAACTATATGGAGATGCCATGAAGTGGATGAAGTATGAACGCGAAGGTCCT
>CAIPGJ010000773.1 GCA_903864555.1 uncultured Pseudomonadota bacterium
ATGGAAGCCTTCGATTTCTCCCTGCCGCTGATGGACGGCCTGAACGGCGTGATCTTCGTCGAAAGCCTGCACTACTTCCCGTTCATCCTGCTCAATCTGTCGGTGGCCCTGGCCAACATCGACACCGCCATGGAAGAGGCCGCGCAGAACCTGGGTTCTTCGGGATGGCGCCTGTTCCGCCGCATCGTGTTTCCGCTCGGCCTGCCCGGCTACATCGCGGGAGCGTCACTGGTGTTCATCAAGGTGTTCGACGACCTGGGCACGCCGCTGATCCTGAATGTCACCAACATGCTCGCGCCGCAAGCTTATCTGCGCGTGACCTCCATCGGCATCGACGATCCGATCGGCTACGTGATCTGCGTGCTGCTGGTGCTGTTCTCGGTCGGCGCCATGGCCGGCTCCTCGTGGTTTCTGAAAGGCCGCGATTTCGCCACCCTGCAGCGTGGTGGCGCGGCCGGCCTGCGCCGGCAACTCACGCTGTGGCAGTCGCTGATGGCGTACTCCCTGGTGATCTTCCTGCTGCTGCTGGTGCTGTCGCCGCATCTGGGCTTGCTGCTGCTGTCGCTGTCCAAGGTGTGGAGCTACTCGGTGCTGCCCGACGCCTATACCCTGGCCAATTACACCACGGTGTTCCGCGATTCGACGCGCATGATGGTCAACACCCTGCTCTATTGCGGCGGCGCGGCGCTGCTTGATGTGATCCTCGGCACCGCCATCGCCTACCTGGTGCTGCGCACGCAGCTGCCCGGCAGGCAATGGCTGGATCACATGTCGACGGTGGCACTGGCCATGCCCGGCGTGGTGCTGGGCATCGGCTATCTGCGCAGCTTCCGCGATGTCGAGCTGCCCTTCGGCATGGGGCCGTTGCTCGGGTCCGCGCTCATTTTCATCCTGGCCTACTCGGTGCGCCGGCTGCCGTACGCATTGCGCTCCTGCAATGCGGCGCTGTCTCAGGTGCATCTGTCAATGGAGGAAGCCGCGCAGAACCTGGGCGCCTCGCGCGGCCGCACCATCATGCGCGTGGTGGTGCCGATGATGATGGGCGGCATCCTCGCGGGCTTTGTCACCAGCTTCATCACCGCCGCAGGCGAAATTTCCGAAACCATCCTGCTCACCAGCCGCGAATCCCTGGCGCCCATGTCCTATGGCGTTTACCTTTATATGCAGTCGATTGCCGGACGCGGGCCGGGCGCGGCACTGGGGGTGCTCGCGGTGGTCCTGGTGGGGCTGGGCACCTATATGTCCAACCGCCTGGTCGCGGCGCGCCAGGCCTCGATGGAACGCAGATGATGAAGTGCGGAGAAACCCGATGACCGAACCTGTGCGAGTCGATGTCGAGGACGTCACCTTGTCCTTCGGCGACAACAAGGTGCTCGACAACATCAACGTGACCGTTCAGCCCGGCGAGTTCTTCGCGCTGCTCGGCCCCTCCGGCTGCGGCAAGTCGACGTTCCTGCGCGTGGTGGCCGACCTCGTCGCCCCGACCTCGGGAGCGCTGCAGGTGCTGGGGGTGA
>CAIPGJ010000774.1 GCA_903864555.1 uncultured Pseudomonadota bacterium
TCGGCGCCGGATGGCCACACCCTGGTCTGCGTCAGCACCTCCTTCGGCGTGCTGCCCGCCTTCTCGCCGGTGGACAAGCTGCCCTATGACCCGGTGAAGGATTTCGCCGCGGTGTCGCTGATGATCCGCAACTCCTCCATGTTGCTGGTGAGCCCGGCCCTGCCGGTCAACACCTTTCCCGAGTACATGGCCTATGCCCGCGCCAATCCGGGGAAGATCAATTTCGGCACCACCGGTGGCGGCGGCATCTACCACATCGTCGGCGCCTGGCTGCACAGCCTGATGAAGGCGCCGGCCACCTTCGTGCATTACAAGGGCTCCGGCCCGATGTACACCGACATGATCGCCGGGCGGGTGCATGCAGCACCGGCCATCACCTTCATCGGCATTCCGCTGGTGAAGTCAGGCAAGCTGAAGGCCATCGCCAACCTGGGCATTGATCGCGCCGGCGCCTTCCCCGACCTGAAGACGGTGGCCGAGCAAGGCGTGCCCGAGTTCGAGTATCCGAGCTGGTCGGGCTACCTGGCCCCGGCAAAAACTCCGCCGGCGGCGGTCAACCGCCTGAGCGCCGCCTTCGCGAAGGTCGCGAAGTCACCCGAACTGATGAAGAAGTTCGAATCGGAGTACACCGTGCTGGTGGGCAGCACGCCCGAGGAATTCTCGAAAACCGTGGCCAGCGAGTACGCGCGCTGGCGCAGGATCATCGAGGACAACCACATCAAGATGGAACAGTAAGGCGGCAAGCGATGCGGGCTGGCACACAGAGCATAGAACGGACGGTACGGCTGCTGAAAGCGGTGGCCGAGCGCAAGGACATCGGCTGGCGCCTCACCGACCTGGCCCTGTATTGCGGGCTGGGCAAACCCACCACCCACCGCATCGTCAAATGCCTGGTGGCCGAGCGCATGCTGCGCCAGCGTCCCGATGACCGCCGCTATGTGCCCGGTCCGCTGCTGTTCGAACTGGCCTCCGCCCTGCCCGCCTACATGAATTTCCGCGATGCCATGCACCTGGAGCTGGCAGCCATTGCACGTCGCCACCACGGCTATGCCTTCCTGCACCTGCGCTCGGGAAGCGAAACGGTGTGCGTGGATCGTGTCGGCAGCTCGCCCGTGCATCCGCTCACCATCATCGGCACGCGCCGTCCCCTCACCCAATCCACCGCCGGGGTCGCCATCCTGCTGGCGCTGGAGGCGCCGGAGCGCGAGCGCATCGTGGCAGCCATACGCCGCATGAAACTGCGCGAAGCCGAGAAGCGGCGGGCACAGGCCTACACCCACATCCTGCGACAGTCGCTGCTGCAGGGGCATGCCTACAGCCTGGGCGACGTGGTGCCGGGACTGGGTGCCATTGCCGTGCCCTTGAGGGACCTGCACGGGCAGCCGTTGGGCTCACTGGGCCTGATGGGACCGGTGGCGAATTTCTCGGAGGAGCGACTGGACAAGGGCATCACCGCGCTGACGCGCGAGGCGCAGCGCCTGCAGCGCAGCCATCGCGGACTGATCGCCGACCTGGCCGCCCATCCGGGAGCGGAAGACGCAGTCGAGGAAGAAGCCTAAGAGCGCCTAACGAAAAGGGGCCAGGCTCGCATTAAAAATTAGGCGCGCATTGACCTCACGCATGACCAAGTTTAATGCGAGCCTGGCCCCTTTTCGCGCCGCCTGGCGCCGGTACCATCCCCGGAAGTTGGTGAAGAACCCATCACGACGCGGCTGATGCAGCGGCCGCCACCAGGCGCGTCACACCGCCTTGGCAGCCTGTTCCGCTTCGTAGCGCATGCGTGCGAACTCCGGCAGGCCACCGGCGCGGAAAATGTCCTCGATCATGGAGGGGAACTTGCGCAGTTCCACACGCTTGCCGGTGGCCGGATTGCGCACCAGCCCCGACAGGTAATCGATCTCCAGGATTTCGCCGTCATTGATGATGCCGGTGATGCCCGGCGCCATGAAAATGGGAATGGCACGCGAAATGTTGTTGCGCAGGAACAGGCGCGCCACCGACTCGGCAATCACCGCGGCCACGCCCACTTCGCGCAGCACCAGTCCGGGACGGCTGGAGCCGCAGCCGAAGTTGCGCCCGGCCACGACGATGTCGCCCGGCTGCACTTCCTTCGGGAACTCGGGCCGGTAGGCCTCCATGGTGTGGAGCTTGAGCTCCTCCATGGTGGGATAACGGTAATACGGATTGATGGCATCGGTTTCGATGGAGTCACCGAATTTCCAGACCTTGCCGCGGATCGGCAGGTTGAGATCAAAGCCCACTGAACACCTCCTTCGGATCGGCGATTTCACCGGCGACCGCCGCTGCGGCCACCGTGAGCGGACCGCCCAGATAGATGTCGGCAAACATGCTGCCCTTGCGGCCCTTGAAGTTGCGGGTGGTGGCGGTGATGCACACCTCCTTGTCGGACA
>CAIPGJ010000775.1 GCA_903864555.1 uncultured Pseudomonadota bacterium
GCGGTGTCTTTCATGACCTCACTGGTGGCCAAGCGCAGCGCATTGATGATGGCGGGCGGGGTGGCGCCCGGCGCAGTCACTACCTGGAACGAACCAGCCACCATGCCCGGGATGCCTGCCTCGATCGCGGTGGGTGTGTCCGGGGAGATGTTCGAGCGGGTTTCAGAGAAGATGGCCAGGATGCGCATCTTGCCCGCCTTGTGATGGGGCTGGCTGCCGCTGAAAGTATCGATGAACACCGGGTTGATGCCGGCCAGTGCATCCTGCAGGGCCGGGCCACTGCCCTTGTAAGGCACGTGCAGCAGATCCAGGTTGCCGGCGCGCAGCTTGAACAACTCGCCAGCCAGGTGGGGCGTGCTGCCCACCCCAGAGGAGCCATAGGAATACTTGCCGGGATTGGCCCTGATCAGGGCCACCAGCTCGCCGACGCTGCGGGCGGGCACCGACGCATGCACCACCAATAGCAGGGACGTCCTGCCTATCATCGCCACCGGTGCGAAGTCCTTTTCCACGTCATAGGCGGGCGTGGTCATCATGTGCGGCAGGATGGACAGCGTGGTGGAGGTGGCGAAAAAGAGCGTGTGCCCGTCCGCTGCCGAACGCACCATTTCCTGTGCAGCGATGATGCCGGAGGCACCCGCCTTGTTGTCGGTCAGGAAAGGCTGCCCGGTGCGCTTGGCCATGCGCTCGGCGTAACGCCGGGCAAAAATGTCGGTGGCGCCGCCCGGGGCGAAAGGGATCAGTACGCGCACGGGCCTCGACGGGTAGGTCCCCTGGGCGAGCACCGGCAGGCTGAGGCACAGGCCCGACAGGAGCAGCAGGGACGACAGCAGAACAGCCTTCAGCAAGGGTGCGACAGGCATGGTGTGGCTCCATTCAGCATGGCAGGCATCGGACCAGGGGGTGGGGCGACTCAAGGGCGAGGCCGCCGTTGCAAGGTCGCCCGGGCAAGCTGCACCCGGGCGCATGTCGGCAGCCCGCCTCCGGACTGCCCGGCTAATGCGCTTCAGCCGGCGCTGACTGCGGCTTTCCGGCTTCAATAACCTCGTCCACGATCGGAAATTCGAGTACCAGCACCTCCACCCCCCTGGGTCCGGCCTCGAGGCGATACCCGGATTCATCACGGGTCACCACGATCATGGACCAGCGTGGGTACAGCGCGCCCTCATGGCGCAGTTCGCCATTGATGACGAAGAGGTAATAGCCGCCTGACTGGTGCGGATCCGGACCATCCATTGCCATGCCGGCCCCCAGGCGCGCCACGTGGGCATCCAGGCCATCGTCGTACTGCTGCACTTCGAGCGCCCGCTCCCAGGCGGGCTCCTTGCGATGGGTCATCACCACTTCGGTGGACACCAGCACCGGCGCCGAAATCAGGTGGCGGCGCTTGCTCGGCTTCATCTTCTCGCGGTAGTCAGGCTCATGGGCATAGCGCGGCTTGGCCTCGGCTGCGGTGCGTATGCGCATGGCGTAGAAGTTGAGACCCTGATCACCGGAGATCAACGGACCATAGGCAGTGTGATTGTCCTTGTACTGGATGGTGACGGGCTGCAGGACATTGCGCCCCATCTTGCCGCTCCCCTCGGTGAATATCTGGAACTGCTCCACACCATGGTAGTGCGCAGGCACCTGCTCGTTAGGCGTGAGTTCGGCAACCAGCGCCTGCGGCTCGCTGCCGGCAATGCCGCTGGGCCAGCGGGTGCCAAAGTATTCAGCCCCCCAGTGTTCGAGGCCGCTCCCTGGCGAGCGGACCACGCGGCGGCGCTTGATGGCTTGGTCTGCACTCATTGCATGAATCATGTTTCCGTCCTCCTTGATGGATGCGCAGAACAGGATGACCACTGCACGTACCCGGCCTGGAGGCTGGCGGCTCGTGTCCCCGCATTCCGGACCGGGCCCAACCTCTTGTCCGGCAATTATATCGACCCGCTCCTGCCGGGCAGCGGGTCTATCGGAACACCCGCAGTGCGCAACCGATGGGCGTCGGCCGCAGGAAATACTTGTCCACATTCATGATTCTGGACGCATCCGGCTGCAGTTGCCCAACCAATGCACGGATTTCATCATCCCGCTTGTGGTGCTGGTACTGATGGGACCCATAGGCATCGAAGGTGTTGAGGCTGGCCGCCCTGTACCGCCGCTTCAGGCGCGCCAGCCAGGACTCACCCTGAACCACCGGTACGTCCCCCTGCGCCACCAGATGCAGTTTCTCCAGCACCACGCCCAGCAGCGGCAGCAGCCGGAGCAGCGCCATGACCCGCGCATAGGCCAGGATCACGACAAAAGGCATGCGCGAGAGCACGGCACGCAGCGGTCGGTACACGAGGTGCCACCGGATCCATCGCAGCAGACCCTGATCATTCAGCGGATAGCAATTGAAGACCAGTTCGCCACCGGGCGCTGTCAGCGCATACAGGGCGTGGGCGGTCTTCTCGACCGAAGGCGTGTGCTGGATGACGTTGTGGCAATAGACGATGCCCTCGATGCATCCGTCGCGCAGTGGCGGTGCATCGATGGAACACTGGATGACATCGACATTGGAGAGTCCGGCGAGGTTGCGCCGGACCACATCATCGACCGAATGCGACAAGTCCATGAGGATCACGTGCCGGGCGCCGTACTCGGCGAACCACTTGGTCTGCGCGCCGCTGCCGCCACCGGCATCGACCATCAGCTTGCCCCGGAAGACCTCTGTAGAACCAAAGGTGTTGGCCACCGTGTGGGTCAACCAGGTGATCTTGTGGTCGGTGAAGTTGAAGTAATTCCATTCGTCACCGAATGACTCGACCGACTTTGTCGGGACAGACTCGACAAAACGAGGGATGCCATTGACGATCGGGTATTGCCTGCCGGAAGGCGCCACCAGCCTGCCCGACTTGATCGCCCCCGCCGGGTCCGTCACGGCGTCCATCAGCACAAGCGGCGCCTTGGTGCCGGGCTCGCACAGCAGATCAAGCAGCAACGGCGTCATGGCTCGGGCTCGGGCTCAGACATTGAACAGCAATTGCGCCGGTAACCCCGCGCCGCTGCTCGCAATGTCATCGTGGTGGTGCGCTTTGTACCCGCTTTCGTACCCGCTTCCGGGGTTTCGTCCGCACCAATCAGCGCCGCTTCCTTCTACGTGCATTTCCGGGCAATCGCGCTGTGAGAAGACGCTATTGTGCGGGATCAGCCGTGTGTTGACAACTGCTATACAGAATCGTAAGATCCGTATATCTGTTGTGTGTACGAACTAGGAGAAACTCATGCGCGACGCCGCCATCAACCTGCGGGCACGCCCCGAGCAGCGGGAGCTGATCGACCAGGCTGCGCAGCTGCTCGGCAAGAACCGCTCCGACTTCATGCTCGAAGCCGCCTGCGACAAGGCTCAGTCGGTACTGCTCGATCAGGTATTTTTTAAATTGGATACCGAGAAGTTCCGGCA
>CAIPGJ010000776.1 GCA_903864555.1 uncultured Pseudomonadota bacterium
CCTTGTACGGGATGTGAGTAGTCGACAGTTTGCCGGCAATGTTCATCATCTCACCGGCAATGTGAGCGGAACTGCCAACGCCCGAGGATGAGTAATTCAACTTGCCAGGATTGGCGCGCGCGTAAGCAATGAGAGATTTGAGATCGTCCGCCGGCACGCCTACATGTGCAACCAGAAGGTACGGCGAGTACGTGATGTAGGCGATGGGCGAAAAATCTTTTTCAAGGTTGTACGGCAGATCGTTTCGGATAGTCGGCACGATGGTGTCCGCAGCGGCGATCACGATGGTCGTGTAACCATCAGGCGGCGCTTTGGCGACCAGATCCAGCGCGATCGTTCCTGTGGCGCCGGGGCGGTTTTCAACCAAGAACTGCCGGCCCAAGTGCTCGGTCAGTTGCTGCGCTACGAGTCGCGCCGTAGTATCCGTGGAGCCTCCGGTACCGTATCCCAGAAGGATGCGTACAGGCTTTACCGGATAGGACTGGGCCCCCACGTTGGCGGCCACGAGAACGGAGCACGAGAACATTGCGGTGAGCAGTGTGTTGATTGTCTTCCTGAATCCATTCATCGTTTGTCCTCGCTTTGGTTGCCTTGTCCGAGTTGACCTTAATGCTGCGAATCTGGAACGCCTGCCGTTGCCTATCCGACGAATGCTTCGCCCGCCACCAGCCTAGCCTCGGTGCGCAAAGGTGCATGGTCAGCGGATAAAGCTGAGCCAGCTGTTTTCGGTGCGATGGCGGGCCTCGAAGGCCACAATCTCGATCACGTCATCCATAGCTGGCGTCTTTGTCGACGCTCTGTGTTTCAATCCGGTTGAACGGATAAAAGCCGGCATACCCGAAAAAAATTCATGCAATCAGTGTTCTGCGACGCTTCGCCAAAATCTGCTCCCGCAGATTCCGGCGCCTCTCTGCTTAAGTATCTGACTGAACTGTGAAACCTGCTCCGGCGTAGTTCGTGCCCGGGCTGTATCAATCAGGCATTGGCTGAACCCTACACGAAAACTAACCCCCTTCTTCCACGACTGCGCCGCTCATTCGCCGCGCCGTCGGGACTGCTAAGCGCCCACTGACACCATGCCCATCCAGAACATCCTGCGGTCGCCGCTGGTTTCGACGTTGTAGTAATTAACGAATTCCACCTTGCCATTGGCGGCTATGCGATAGGTGGTTAGGCAGGCCGGCTTGATCGCAGTGCCTGCGCCATCGCGCACATCCATGGCGGATATGCTGGCCGCCACCAGCATGCGCCCGCTGGGGTCGATGGCGAAGGTGCGCACGTGGATGCTGTGCATCTCGGCGTGCTGGATCAGGGTGGGCTCGCCGGTGTCCGGGTCGATGGCATACACGGCCAGGCTGTTCTCCCCGCCCGCATGCACCTTCCTGCCGGTAAAGGGCTCGGTGTCGCTGCAGCGGTTGGCGACATAGACGAACTTCCCGTTCGGGTGCACGTGCACGGTGCCCACCATCTGGTGGCCCAGCACCTTCTTCGAGTCCTTCAATGTGTCGCGCACGAAGACCGGCTCCGCGGTCACCTGGCCCCCCGCCATGGAGAAGACATGCAACCTGTTCTGCCGCTCCAGCGCGGCGTACAGCCAGCGCCCATTGGGGTGGTAGTCGATGTGGCGTGGGCCGAAGCCGTAACCGCCGGCCGGGGCGATGGCCCCGCGCTGGTTGAGCACGCCATCGCGGTAATCGTAAAGCCTCAGCGCGCCCGGCTCCTCGGTCTTGTCGGCGGTGGCGTTGTAGCCGCGGGACACCACCACCACGCCGCCGCCACCGCTCGCGGGCAGCATGCGCACCTGATGCGGGAAGGCACCGGTGTTGAGCTTGTCCGGCTGCGGCACATCCTCGCCAAATCGCCCGTCGGGCAGGATACGGTGTACGGTTGCACCGGTGGGATTGGGGTAGACAACCAGGGCGTTCCGGCCTGCCTCATCCAGGCTCATGTGCACAGGGCGCCACTTGAGCGGCATGGGGTCGCCATGCGCGGCGAGGTGACCGCTGGCCGGGTCGATGCGGAAGGCCTGCCGGTGGTGGCTGGGCGCGGCCGGGTTCACGTTCTTGGCGACATTGCTCGAGCACATGTACAGGTGCGCGCCGGCCGCATCAGGCCAGGCATACTGGATGTTCTGCGGCATGGAGACGACATTGCTGGTCTTCTGCAGCGCGCATTGATCAACGTCCACGTCGTAGTGGTGCAACGCGGGGCCAACCGAGGCATACACGGCCAGGCGCTTCGACCCGGTGCGGTTATCTGTTCCAGACACGCTGTCCCTTTCCAGTTTTGAATACCGATTTCGTTTGCTGCGGATTATTGCCGCCAGTCATCGCCGTTCCTGGTCTGCCAGGCTCGTCACCAACGGATTCGCTGTCCGATATTGCACCTAGTCTTCTGACTTGATGTTGTTGACCTTCACGAGTTTCTTCCACAGCTCCATCTCGGCTGCCAGCATGGTGCGGAATTCCTCCGGCGTGCTGCCCACGGGCAGCGTGCCCTGCTCCTCCCAGCTTTTCAGGGCCGCGGGCGTGTTCACCGCGAATCTGAAACCGGCCGACAGGCGGTTGAGGGTGGCAGGCGGTGTGCCGCCGGTGGTCATCATGCCGAACCAGCCCGGATAGTCATAGCCCGCAAAGCCCTGCTCGGCCACCGTCTTCACATCTGAAAAGAGCGGCGAACGGGCCGCGGTGGCGATGCCGATGATCTTGAGCTTCTTCGATCGGATAAAGGCCTGTGCGCTGCTCAGGGCCTTGGGCGTCACGTGTACGCGCCCGGCCTGCATGTCCACTTCCGCGGCAGCCGAGCCCTTGTAGTGCACCATGGTCATGTCGATTCCGGCGGCGGAGTTGAGCCACTCCCCTGCCATGTGCAGGCCGCTGCCGATGCCCGCGGTGCTCCAGGCTACCTTGCCCGGATTCGCCTTGGCGTAGGCAATCAGCTCGAGCACATTGTTCGCCGGCAGCCCCGGCCAGGCGGTGAGGACAAAGGTGCGCCGCGTGGTGAGCGATACCGGTGCCAGGTCCTTCAGCAGGTCAAAGCCCAGGTCCGGCTTGAGCGCAGGCAGGATGGTCGAGGTGGCCACCAGCGCCACCACGGTATGGCCGTCGGGCCTGAGTTTGGACACGTAGCTGTTGGCGATGGTGTTGCTCGCCCCGGGCTTGTAGTCCACCAGAATCGGCTGCTTGAGGAATTCATTCAGCCCGGACTGGTAGATGCGGATCTCGATGTCGGTGCTGGATCCCGCGGTGAACGGCGCAATCACGGTGATGGGCCGGGTGGGGAATGCCGCGGCGGGCGCCGAAGCGGGTACGGTCTGGGCCAGACAATGCGTGGCGGAGATTGCGGTTGCAGCGGTTACGGTAGTTGCAAAGCGGAATGCGGCGGACAAAACCATGGCTTCCTCCTTGGTTGAACCTCACCTGACTGACAAAGATATGCAGATTGCCATGAAAGCCCTGGACAGCCTCGATGGCCGGGGGTGCCTGTTGCTGCGACCCGATTCTTGTTGTGGCGCCAGTCACAGCACTATATACCGGCATGCCGGCGCGTCAGCAAATAGGGCGGTAACACCATTGCGAGTGCGGCAACCTCAGCCGGCGCTCTCGCTGTGAAAGCCTCGTTGATGCCCGGGCCAGAGGGGATACCACATAGAAATATGACCCGCAGATGGCTGGTTCCTGTTTGGTGTGACGGTATATTAATATCAATTTCACGAGCTATTGCTTGTGATTATTAGTTCCTGCGACGAATTACTATCAAGAGCCGCCGGTTTTTTCAATAAAAAAGCCGGCCCCATTGCAAAGGCCGGCTTTCTTTTTATTGCACCAGACCGCCCGAGGCAGCCCGGCCGCAGCAGGACTTAGAGTGCCTAACAATGCGAGGGGACA
>CAIPGJ010000777.1 GCA_903864555.1 uncultured Pseudomonadota bacterium
GCCATGGGCATGCACCAGGCCGGTCAGCGACACGTAGTTGAGGTCATGCGCTGCGGCTTGGGCCAAAGGTCCGCTCTGCCCCCATCCGGTCATGCGGCCGTACACCAGCCGTGCATTGCGCGCCAGGCAGGGCTCGGGGCCCAGCCCGAGGCGCTCCATCACCCCGGGCCGGAAGGTGTCTATCAGCGCATCCGCCTTGCCGGCCAGTCGGAGCAGGAAGGCGACGCCTTCGGGTGATTTCAGATCGACCGCAACCGCGCCGCGGCTGCGCAGCAAAAGGTCCAGCTTGCGCGGTCGCGCGATACCCACTTTCGCCGGCACCTTGCGTTCGATGCGCAACACCGTCGCACCCATTTCCGCCAGCAGCATCGCACACATGGGGCCCGGCCCTATGCCGCCCATTTCGACAATCCTGACGCCCTGCAATGGCCCCATGGCCTTTCCAATCCAGACATGTGAAAGAGGCTAAAAAAACCGCGGGGATACTCCCCTCAAACTCCCCTGCTTCAGGGCGCCCAACGAACCTTAAGAACCTGTTTCATGAATCGGCTGCCCGCCTGCATCAGCGTCCGTACGACAGCGTGCGGCCGAGATACAACGAAGCCAGCGCTATCAGGCCATTGAAGGCGCAGATCACCACGGACAGCGCCGCCACCGGCGGCACCAGCCCGTCATACCAAAGGATGAACAGGGTCGGACCCAGCACCGGATTGTTCACCTTGGCCAGAATCACCGAAGCATTGGTCTCGACCATGGTGAGGATCGCCAGGATCAGCATGCCGGCCAGGGTGCTGGGCATGATGAGTGGCATCATGATGCGCACAAAACTCTTCAATTCCCCCGCCCCGAACACCCGCGATGCCTCCATCAAGTCGGGACTCACCTGGGAAAAGGCAAACTTCGAGGACTGCATGGCCTGGGGCATGTAGATCGCCAGATAGGCCAGGAACAGCAGCGTGGTGGTGCCATACAGCGCGAAGGGCTTGGGCGTGAAAGCCACGATGAATGCGATGCCCATGATGATGTGCGGAATGGTCGCGGGCAGCATGGCGACATTGTCCGCCATGCGCGTCAGGATGCCTGGCCGACGTGACACGTAATACGACAGCACGGTCGCCACAGCCATGCCGAGCACGGCCACGGCCAATCCCAACTGCAGGCTGTTTTTCAGCGCATCGACGACGACCGGTTTCTCCATGAAGATGTAGGCATAGTTATAAAAACCCAGCTGCCCCCAGTTGATGTCCGGTGTCCAGAACCGCTGCAGGGAAACGAGTATGAGGGCGGCCAGTGGAAGCACGGCCGCCCCAGCGACATAGACAATCATCATGATTCTGGCCGGCGTGCGCCACACCCCCAGCGGAATGCTGGCCCTGGCAAGGCCGCGCGCGCCCATGGTCTGGAACCGCCGTCCGCTGAACAGCCACTGCGCCAGCAGCGCAACCTGTATCACCGACAAGGCCAGCACGCTGAGCACGATGGCTTCGGCAATTCGCGGCGGATACTCCCGCTCCACCACCACATACATGAGGTAGGAAAGCACCTTCGTCTCGGGTCGGGTGCCAAGAACGGCCGGAATGGAAAACAGGCCGATACCCGCCATCAGGATGAGGATCATGGCACTGATAAGCGCCGGGGTGATGGCCGGCATGGAAATGCGGAAAAAGGTGCGAAAAATACCGCCACCGGATACCCGTGAGGCCTCCTCCAGCGAGGCATCCAGATTGCGCAAGGCTGCGGCCAGCGTGAGATAGGCGTAGGGCACCAGATACATGGCGGCCACAAAAATCATCCCAGCCATGGAAAAGATATTGAATGGTCCCTCGATCTCCTCCGATCCGGTGAGGTGGCGCAGAATGATGTTGACGTAACCGGTCTTGGGCGCCATCAGGAACACCCAGCCCACCGTGCCCGCCAGTGATGGCAACAGCAAGGGCACCAGCGGCACCACATCGGAGGCCCATCCAAGCCCTGCATCGGTCCGTTCCGTAAGCCATGCAAACACCGCACCGATGGCCAGGGCAATGAGGCCGCTTGCACCGACGAAGATGACCGTGTTGAGCAGCACCTTGCCCAGCCCTGGCTCCTCCATCATCTGGTTCCAGCCGGTCATGGCCAACTGACCCTCGCCAAAGAACAGACGAAGCACGGTCAGCCCCAGCGGAAAGGCCACCAGCAGGGCAATCAACGCTGCGGCAGCCAGTCCGATCAGGGCCAGCCACGGCACCGCCAGTCTGGCAGTCCTTGCCACTATTGCGCCTCGCCCGCTGAAGGCAGCGTGCCTTCAGTCGCTGGCAGCAGCCGCACCTTGGCCGCGGGAACATGCAAGTCCAGCTCTGGCTCATCAATCGCTGCCACCGAACTGGTGGTCCACGCCAGCAACCGGTGCTCTCCTGCGCGCAGGATGTATTCGCGATTCGGCCCCATGTTGACCTTGGTTTCCACTGAACAGCGCCAGCAATTGACCTGCGCAGTGAGCGATGCGGCGATCTCGCAGTGTTCGGGACGGAAGAACACCTCCACTTTCTGGCCTGGACTGCAGGGCCAGGCCGGTGCCGGACAGCGGGCGAGCCCGATGCTCGTCTGGACCAGCAGCTCATCCCCGTCCTGTGCGCCGACCGTACCGGGCAGAAAATTGGACGTCCCGATGAAATCGGCCACGTAGCGGGTGGCGGGTTCGTTGTAAATCTGCGTCGGCGTGCCGATCTGCACAATGCGGCCGCGATCCAGTACGGCAATGCGGTCACCGACGATCATCGCTTCGGTCTGGTCATGGGTGACATAGACTGCCGCAAAGCCCAGCTTGCGCTGCAGCAGGACCAGCTCGATACGCAGCCGCTCCCTGACCTTGGCATCCACGTTCGACAAGGGCTCATCGAAAAGGATCACCCCCTGGCGCGCCACAATGGCGCGTGCCAGGGCAATGCGCTGCTGCTGGCCACCGCTCAACTGATGGGGATAGCGATCCTTCAGGTGCAGGCAGCTTACGGTATCCAGTGCCTGTTCTACCTGCCCCGCGATCTGCCCCTTGGGCACGCCCCGCGCACGCAGCGGATAGGCGACGTTGTTGAATACCGAGAAATGCGGCCACAAGGCGTAGGACTGGAACACCATGCTGACGTTGCGCGCCTCGGGCAACACCATCTGCCTGGTGGCGCTGGAGAAGACCACCACGGAATTGATGCTGATCTCGCCGGCGTCGGGCGTCTCCAGCCC
>CAIPGJ010000778.1 GCA_903864555.1 uncultured Pseudomonadota bacterium
ACCTCAACCTTGGCAAGGTTGCGCTCTACCAACTGAGCTACTCCCGCATCGAAAGAGGCACGATTTTATGCGAGCACGACCGCAGGGTCAACTGTCTCGTACTGATCCGTTCTAACTGCCCCGAGTGTGGTCTTTTGCAATGGCCGGCATCTACCCTCCCGGATTACCGGACTACTCGTCCTTGCGCAGTGGCGCTGCCAGCTTGAGGTAATAAAACATGGAGATCAAGGTGAGCGCCGCGGCAATGTGGATCAGCCAATAGCCCAGTACCGCCGTTTCCAGCGGGCCGACCGGGCTGTGGTACAGCAGCAGTGGAATCGCGATCAACTGGAAGGTGGTCTTGACCTTGCCGATCACATTCACCGCCACGCTCTTGCCCTGGCCCAATCCTGCCATCCATTCGCGCAAGGCGGAGATGGCGATCTCCCGGCCGATGATGATGGCGGCGATCACCGCGCTGACACGCGCCAGTTCCACCAGTGTGATCAGGGCCGCGGCGACCATCAGCTTGTCGGCCACTGGATCGAGAAAGGCACCGAAGGCGGAGGTCTGGTTGAGGCGCCGGGCCAGATAACCGTCCAGCCAGTCCGTCACTGCGGCCGCGGTGAAGACGATGGTGGCCACCAGGTTGCGCTGCCCGCCGGTAAGCCATTCATCAGGGCAATAGAACACTCCCACGACCACCGGCACGGTGATGATGCGGAACCAGGTCAGCAGATTCGGAATATTAACGCGCATGCAATTCCTGATAAATGCGCTCTGCAAGCTTGCGGCTGATGCCCTGCACTTTGGCGAGATCGTCCACGCTTGCCCCCATGACACCCTTGAGACCTCCGAATTGTGCCAGCAACTGGCGTCGGCGTTTGGCCCCAATGCCACTTATTCCTTCCAGGGATGAGGTGACGCGCGCCTTGCTGCGCCTTGCCCGATGCCCGGTGATGGCGAATCGGTGGGCCTCGTCGCGCACCTGCTGGATGAGATGCAGGGCCGGATGGCCAGCGCCCAGCTTCACGGAGCGCCGTCCCTGGTCCAGCCAGAGTTCCTCCATGCCGGCCTGGCGCTCGGGCCCCTTGGCCACGCCCACCAGCATGACATCGGCAAGTCCCACCTCGGCCAAGGCCTCGCAGGCCACGCCCAACTGGCCCTTGCCGCCATCAATCAGCAACAGGTCCGGTGCCACACCCTCGCCTTCGCTCACCTTGGCATAGCGGCGTGTCAGCGCCTGCCGCATGGCGGCGTAGTCGTCACCCGGCTCGATCCCGGCGATGTTGAAGCGCCGGTATTCGCCCGGCTGCATGTCCATGCGGTCATAGACCACGCAGGAGGCGACGGTGGCCTCGCCCATGGTATGGCTGACGTCGAAGCACTCGATGCGCATGGCGCCCTCCGGCAGGTCCAGCGCCTCGCGCAGCGCGGCCAGGCGCGATTGCTGCGTGCTTTGCTCGGCCAGCCGGTTCTTCAGCGCATGGCGGGCATTTCCCTCGGCCGTCTCGAGCCAGACACGCCGCTCACCCTGGGGGCGGGTCACCACATGCACACGGTGACCGCTGTGCTCGCCCAGCAGTTCTGCCAGATCCGGACCGTCCTCGATGCCAGGGCAGACGATGACTTCAGGCACCGGACGATCGTGATAGTGCTGCTGGATGAAAGCCTGCAGCACCTCGCTCGTGGCATCGGCCTGGCCTTCCAGGCTGGAGGCTCTCGGAAAGAAGCTGCGGTCGCCCAGTTGCCGTCCGCCGCGGAT
>CAIPGJ010000779.1 GCA_903864555.1 uncultured Pseudomonadota bacterium
AATCCGGATGCGGCGGCTGAGGTGAATATGCGATGGATCAAGGGCGTAGACCTGGATGTGATGAAGGCCGCCATACGCCGCTCGATCTTTGACATGCGCCTGTCCAGGAACACGCTGGATGGCTTTAGCAAGACGACGATACCGTTGCTGGTGACAGACAAACGCATGGCCAAGTCGTTGGATCCGGCAAGTATCATCGATGCACAATTCATGAAGTACGCTGAGAGTACTGCACCGCAGTTCTTCTCTGACCTCAAGCCAATTCCCGCCGATCGCCGTTATCCATGAGTATGGATTGCCCCGCGCGTGCCACTCGAGTGAAGTCCTGCCTGTGAGCGTAGAGCCCGTGGAGCCAGCAATCCGCATCAGCATGCGGGATCTGCATTTGGAGTATTTCAACCAGGAGCGTGGCGAACGTCATGTCGCGGTAGATGGCCTATCTCTAGACGTTCGGGAGCGCGAGTTCCTATGCGTGGTTGGCCCCTCGGGCTGTGGCAAGTCCACGCTGCTGGCGGCCATAGCTGGCTTCCTTAAGCCCAGCGAGGGGACTCTTACCCTGGACGGTAAGCCGATCCAGGGTCCAGGCGCTGACCGCGGTGTGGTGTTTCAGGAGTACGCGCTATTGCCCTGGATGAAGGTCATCGACAACGTGGCCTTGGGCCTGAAGTTTAAGGGCGTCTCCAAGGCCGACCGCCATGCCATCGCGCTGCGTTTTCTGAGCATGGCCAAACTCGCTGACGCTGCGTACAAGTACCCGCACGAACTCTCTGGTGGCATGAAGCAACGTGCGGCCGTGGCTCGCACGCTGGCCAACGAGCCCGAGGTGATGCTGATGGACGAGCCTTTTGCAGCCATCGATGCGCAGTCGCGCCTCACGCTGCAAGAGGAACTGGTAAGGCTATGGTCTAGCAACCGCGTGACGGTGCTGTTCGTCACACACAGCGTTGAAGAAGCGGTGTTTCTGGCCGATCGCGTGGCTATTCTGACCCCCGGTCCCGGCCGCGTGAAGGCGGTTGTCGACGTGCCGATCGCACGTGAACTGCGCAACTGGACGGCCATGAACGTCAACCCGGAGTTCCTCGCACTGCGGGAGCGCGTCACGCGGCTGGTGCGCGGGCTTGAGGTCGCGGCGTGAGCCTGTCCGGCGGCGCAGCAGGAGCCAGTATTTGATCCGAAACCCCTTTTTCAAGCCGATTGCGGCAAGTGCCCTCGTGCTGGCGCTGTACATGGCATTCCTCCTGTGGTCGGTGCTGCAGGGTGCGGCCAAACTGCCCGAGGATGCGCGACCGGCGCCCGGTGCGCGCGGCAATTTCGAAGTTGAACTCCGCTTCAACCCGGAGAGCTTTCACCAGACCCGACTTCAGTCCCTGGGGCGACTTGTGAAGGTGGAGGGCAAGGTCGTTGTGCTTCATGATGTATCGCGCGAGAATGCAATCGCGGTGGCGCAAACCTTCTGGGTGGCAGCGGTGCGGCCCCAGCGCACACCATGAAGTTGACACACAGCCAAGCGCGCGCCTTGAAGGGCATGCTGGGCATCCTGCTGTTTATGGTCTTATGGCAGGTTTCGGTGCCGCTGATTGGGTTGGATGCTTACTATTACCCGGGTCCTATCGACGTCTGGCATGCCGCGGTCGAACTGGTCGAAAAGGGCATCCTACCGGTCTACCTGTCAGATAGCGCAGGCCGTTACGTGGGAGGCGTGTGTATCGGGGTCGCGAGCGGCATCAGCTTCGGTCTCCTGATTGGATTGAACCGGACCGCCAGCAGGATGCTGGGCCCCTCGATCAACTTCCTATTCTCTATCGTCGAGGCCGCGTGGATTCCAATCTTCGTGATCTGGTTTGGATACGGTTTCACGACGATCCTGATCTCCCTCTCCTATGTCATCTTCTTCCCCGTGCTCTACAACACGCTGCTTGGCGTGCGCAGCGTGCCCCAGGTGTGCATCCATGCGGCGCAGGCGCTAGGGGCGAACCGCTGGCAGGTGCTCTGCAACGTTATCCTGCCTTCGGCGCTTCCTTCCATCATCACCGGATGTCGCGTGGGTGCAGGATTCGCGTTCCGCGGCCTGGTCTTTGCCGAGATCATTTCGGCCAAGACGGGCATCGGCTTCATGATCTTCGAAGGTAC
>CAIPGJ010000780.1 GCA_903864555.1 uncultured Pseudomonadota bacterium
CCAGAACCTGTTCTCTCAAAGCCTCACAAGCATCGCTGACAGACAGCGTGCTGCGCCGTTCATGGTCGATGTCCCAGTACCGGAATAGGCGCTCGACTCGCCCGTTTCGTACCGTCATGGCATGCGCGGGCGGCAGTTTTCTCACCTCCCTGAATGCGGACATCGGAGCGGGCACATACTGGAGGGTCAGGTAGTGATCGAGCGCATCCAAGTCCGGTGCGCGTGACAACTGCGGATCAATGGCAAACAACGCCTGGATCTCCGATCCAAACAGGAAACCTCTGGGCGTTACGGCATATACAAGAGGCTTTACTCCGAGCCTGTCGCGAGCGATTGAAAGCCGCGATTCCTGGCGGTCCCAGACTGCAAACGCAAACATGCCCCGTAGACGCTCAAGGCAGGCCTGAAGTCCCCTGCGGATGAATAAACGCAGCAGGACTTCAGTGTCCGAGTGGCCGTTAAAGCACTCACCCACCGCTTCAAGGTCATGCCGGATCTCTGGGAAGTTGTAAATCTCGCCATTAAACACAATCACATATCGGCCATCCGGAGTTGTCATGGGCTGATGCCCGGCTGGAGACAAATCAATGATGGAAAGACGTGTAAAGCCGAGACAGGCCTCATCATCACGCCAGGTCCCCTGATCGTCCGGCCCTCTGTGATGAAGCCGCATGACTGCCGCTTCCAGATCCAGACCGGAACTGCCAGAACCATTCGTATCATGAGGTACAACGGCACCCACGATGCCGCACATCAGCGCCTGCCTCCTTCGAGAACCGCCTCCAACGTGGCTGCATTGGCAGACCAAGTGAATTTCTCGACAGCCCTGTCTCGTGCGGCCCGCTTCCAACGCTGCTGCAGCGGCAGATCTGCGGCAATGGTTGCAATCGCTTCCTGCCATGCGGCCACTTTACCGGGAGACAGCAAGCGGCCGGTCTCACCTTCCAGGATGATTTCCGGCAAACCGCCATTACTGGATGCCAATACTCCGAGGCCGCATGCCATCGCCTCGACTACGCTGATACCAAATGCCTCCTCTCCCTTTGAAGGCTGGACCAGGACGTCGCAATTTGATAATAATCCAGGAAGATCCTCATGATTGACCGCCCCCATGAACTGCACTCGCTGTTCCACCCCTGATGCCCGCGCCAGATCCATCAATCCGGCTTTCTCGGGGCCATCTCCAATCACAAGATAGCGCACTCGGTTCGGCAGCGCCTTCATTGCCTGAATTACAACATCAATCCCCTTCCAGCCAACCAGCCGCCCAACGCTCACGAGCAAAAAATCACGCTCCCGTGCCCCAAGCTTCATCCTCAGAGCAGGGTCGACTAGTACAGGTTTGAACATCTCTGTATCGACTCCATTGTGAATCGTGGTTACCGGACGCCCATAACGTTGAACGACTTGTGTTGCGTTGTAGCGACTGGCCGATACCCAATGCATTACCGCCCCGGCGAACCACCTGTCACCCGGGAAAAAATCCGTACCACCAGAGCGAAACAAGGTCTGCCCCTGAAATCCGGTAGAGCGCAGCCGCCACAGGGCCGGAAAATCGAAGGGTTTGTTGATGATGATTGCGTCATAGCCAGTCGTGGCGAGGTGATCCAGCGCATGTCTGGCAAATGACAGCCTCTCGGCCAACCGCCGGAAACGTACACCCAGGTCGGGCCATTCCTTCTCTGCCCGGAAAGGAAACTGGACCAGCCCTACTTCGTCATGGCGTGCATTGCCTCTGTCTCCCGCCACGATTGTCACCTCATGGCCGCGCCTGGCCAAGGCCCGGCCGGCCTCCCAGCAATAGGTTTCCAGGCCGCCGGTCAGGTATGTGGCTGTGACATTGAAGAAACATATGCGCATCGTCATGTTTTCCGCTGTCGCATGAGATACCCGAGCAGCGCACCGTTCAGCGCCCAGAACAACAACGCCCCATCGCGAAGAAAGAGGTCATTGGTCATATTGCGCACCACCACTCCGGTGATCAGAATGATGCCTGCTGCTGCAATCAGCCGATCTTGTTCATTCGCCGATCTGAGCTGCTGGCCGTAAGTAACGGCAAATCCAGTGAGCAAGAGCAGCAGAACAACCACTCCCGGCACACCCATGGCAACTCCATAGTTCAGTAAAACATTGTGTGGATGCCACATCAGGGACATAGGCGGGTCCGCGGGAACCAGGTCGGGGTAGGCCTTCTTCATGCTCTCTCTGCCAAAACCAGCCCCCACCAGCGGCTGATCCATGATGCGGGCGGCAATCTTTCCCCACTGCTGCAACCGGAAGTCATTACCCAAATCGTAGTACTCGACTGGACTCTGGTCGACTTTCCGCGCGTGCACGGCCAGCAGCATTGTCAGACTGATCACCATGATGCAGGCTGCAATCAAGGCAACCGTGCCCGCCCGCAGACGGGCAAGTCCGGCATAGGCAAGCAGGCAAACCAGTATCGCCAATTGCACGCCGTAGGCTAGCCAGACAATACGCTGCTCGCTGACGGCTACCGCCCAAATGACTGCTACTGCTCCGCTTAAAAGCACGAGCCGGCCAGTACGCCTCATTCCCTGCCATGCGATCAGCCCCATGGGCGCACATATGATCGCAAGACTGGCAAAGCTTCCAACTCCACCGTGTCGCGCCCCATCGTCCCAGTAACCAACCCGATGACGCTGCCACAGTGCCCACACGCTTATCACGAGAGCGGATATCAATACCACCATGCCAAAAATCTGGAGCCGTTGACGGCTTCTGGTCACCGCAAAAAACGTGAAGAACGCTGCCATCGTGTAACCAATTTCATTCTTGATTTCCCCAAGGCTGTATTGACGATCAACAGCGTACAGAAGTGATACGGCAGCCAGAAGTGCCCAGGCTGAAAGCGCCACCTTGCAAGGGATTGTGGGAACCGTCCATTTTTTCCACGACCACACGGTCAGTCCGATCGCCACGGACAGGCACAACAAGCGAAACGCTACAGTTCCTGGAAACGGAAGTATGAAAACCAGCGCCACGAATGGCAGCAATTCAAGGTAGCTGCGGCTGCTCAATTCGCCTTCCCCAATAGCATTTCCACATACAAGGACTCTGTCTGACGGGCTACCTCCTCCCATCCGAAACGAGTCTCCACCATATGGCGTGCGTGCCGGCTAATTCGAACAAGATCCTCTCTGGAGCAGGAAGCCTCCCGTACGGCAGATGCGATTGCCTCAACGCTTGCATCTGCATCAAGCAGCAGGGCGTTCTCATTGTGGACCATGTACTCGACCATGCCCCCCTTGCGCAGTGCCATTACCGGAAGCCCCGACGCCATGGCCTCGATCGCCACCATGGAAAACGGCTCTTCAAAGCGTGACGTAATCAGCAGCAGGTCACCCAGTCGATAGATATCCGGAACTTCTGCGGGCGGCACACCGCCCGTGATGGTATGCGGGACAGTCTGAAGCATGTCCCGTAAAGACTGCGCATAGCGCACCCGCTCACTGCGTTCCGGAGAGCCTTCGGGCCATTCCCCGGATATGACCAGATGGAATTGCGCAGGATCCAGCTGCTGCATTACCCGCACAATCAGGTCAGGTCCCTTTTCAGGCGAAATCCTTCCAACGTAAAGCACCACGAACCGATCGCCGGGAACGCCGAAACGACCCCTTAGTGTGCTGACCTGAGACCTATCCGATGAAGTGTCAAACACCGCTAGATCGACACCGTTGTCAATGACATGAAAGCGCTGTGCCGGAGCCATTC
>CAIPGJ010000781.1 GCA_903864555.1 uncultured Pseudomonadota bacterium
TCGCCGACCGGCAAGCGCATCAGCTGGCGCGAGATATCGCAATAAGCGGTGCCGGCGGCCAGGCGGAATCATTGTCCAGTCCAGCCATGCCGCACTTGCCCTGGTCCGGGATGCGCTGCCCCGGAACCTGGCGGGGGCGGCTTACCGCCGCATTGGCCATTTCCCTGGCGCTGCACGTAGTGGTCATCATCGGACTAAGGGCAGGCCCCGGTACCACGGCCCGTCAAGGAAGCGGCACCACCTTGTTGACCGCGCAACTGCTGACACCGGATACGGGCAAGACCCCGGCTTACCTTGCCGCAACTGACGCCTCCCCGCATAGCCTTCCGTCCGGGCAATCGCCCCCACAGGACCGCCCGGCGGCAACTTCCACATCGCCATCGCGCATCAGTGCTTCCGGACAAGTGCCCCTGGACCTGATGCAAGCGCGTCAGTATTTCCTGGCCTCACGAGTGCACCGCCCCCCATCCATCCTGAAGCGGGCCGAGTTCGTCTATCCCGAATACATCCGCGTGCAGGAGGGCGTGGTTGTGGCTCGTGTGCTGATCAATGAGCAAGGCGGCGTGGATGGCGTGGTCGTGGAAGTCTCAACGCCCGCGGGAATATTCGATGCAACCGCGATTGAGGCCCTGCTGCAATGGCGCTTCGTGCCGGGACTCATGCACGGCAAGCCGGTCCCCACGCAGATTGCGATGGAAGTGCGCTTCAGCTCCTCCGATGACATCCCGCCGGCATTTGCAGTGCTAGGCCGGGACCGGTGAAACCGGCCTGCCTGCTCAGGCGGCTGCGCTCAATCCCTTGGGCAGCGGAAAGACGACGTTCTCCTCGATGCCGGCGAGCTGGGTGACGCGCTTGGCCCCCAGCACCTGCAGCCTGGCGATGACGCCATGCACCAGCACTTCGGGTGCGGAGGCGCCGGCGGTGACGCCGATGCGATGCTTGCCCTGGATCCAATCGGGCTTCAGTTCATCAGCGTTGTCGACCATGTAGGCCTCCACGCCGCGGCTGCGGGCCACTTCGCGCAAGCGGTTGGAGTTCGAACTGTTGGGCGAGCCCACGACGATGACCAGGTCACACTTGGGCGCCATGAACTTCACGGCATCCTGGCGGTTCTGCGTGGCGTAGCAGATGTCGTCCTTCTTCGGCCCGATGATGAAGGGAAAGCGGGTCTTCAGGGCCGCCACCACCACGGCCGCATCGTCCACCGACAGGGTGGTCTGCGTGACGTAGGCGAGCTGCTCCGGATTGCCCACCTGCAGCCTGGCCACATCCTCGGCCGTCTCGACCAGATACATGCCATCGGTCGCCTGGCCCATGGTGCCTTCCACTTCGGGATGGCCACGATGGCCGATCATGACGATCTCGCGGCCGCTCTCGCGCATCTTGGCCACTTCAACGTGCACCTTGGTCACCAGCGGGCAGGTGGCATCGAACACCCGCAGTTCGCGCGCCTCGGCATCGCTGCGCACGCTGCGCGAGACGCCATGCGCGCTGAATATCAGAGTGCTGCCCGAAGGCACTTCATCGAGCTGCTCGATGAA
>CAIPGJ010000782.1 GCA_903864555.1 uncultured Pseudomonadota bacterium
GCCGGCTGCAGCACGACGCCGATTCCGATGCAGTAAGATGCCATTCGGTCAAAGATGCGCATCCGCATGACAAGCGCACGCACCCGGCCAGTACAGCGTACACCGCACCGCCCACAGGAGGAATCACCATGCCATTCTTCGAACGAGGCAGCACCCGCATCCACTACGAGGACGTCGGCTCCGGCCACCCCATGCTCATCATCCCCGGTGGCGGGCTGAACTCGAAAATCGGCTTCTACACCTCGACCGCCCCCTTCCACGCCAGCAATGAATTCAAGTCCGGCTATCGCTGCATCACGCCGGACCTGCGCAATGCGCCCGAGGGCCTATCGAGCGGCCCTCTGGAAGTGGACCGGCCGTGGGACTCGCACACCGACGACCAGCTGGCGCTGATGGACCACCTGGGCATCGACCGCTTCCTGGTCATGGGCTTCTGCATCGGCGGCCCCTTCATCTGGAACCTGCTCAAGCGCGCGCCTGATCGCATCATCGCCGCGGTGATCTCGCAGCCCAGCGGCGTGCGCCCCGAGGCGCCACGCATGTCCTACGACAACAATTTGAAGGGCTGGGGCCCGCAGATCTGCGCCATGCGGCCGGAACTCACCATGGAGATGGTGGAGAAGTTCCTGCGCAACATGTACCTGGACAAGGACTTCGTCTACACCGTGCCGCGCGACTTCGTGCGCGGCTGCCAGACGCCGGTGCTGGTGATGCCCGATGACGTGCCGGCGCACCCCTACGTGGTGGCCATGGAGTCGGCCCGCCTCGCGCCGAACGCCGAGGTCTGCCTGTATCCCTGGAAGGACACGAAGGAGAACATCCAGCTCGCCCTGCGGCATGTCAGGACCTTCCTGAAAGCCAACCAGCCGGCGTGAGCCTGCACGCTTCGGGCCCCGGGCCTGCGCCGGCAACAACACCCCATGCCACATGAAGAGGAAGAACCAGCATGCCGTTCCATGAAAAAGGCCAGGTCCGCATCCACTATGAGGAAGCCGGCTCCGGCTTCCCGCTGTTCATCATTCCCGGCGGGGGCCTGAATGCCAGCATCGCCAAGCTCGGCGACAGCCACCCCTTCAATCCCTTGGTGGAATTCAGCAGCGACTTCCGCTGCATCGCCTTCGACCTGCGCAATGCCAATGGCGGCCAGTCCATTGGACCGCTGGAAGTCGACCGGCCCTGGGAAGCCCATGCCGAGGACATGATCGGGCTGCTCGATCACCTGCGCATCGACCGATGCATGGTGATGGGCTTTTGCATTGGCAATCCGCTGTTGTGGAACCTGATCAAGCACGCGCCCGGGCGTGTCGTTGCCGCGGTGTCGGCGCAGCCCAGCGGTTTTCGCGCCGACCTGCCCGACCATTTCTACAAGACGAACACCGCCAAGTGGGGCCCGGCGCTGTGCGCCAGCCGGCCCGACATCACCGCGGACATGGTCGACAGATATCTGAAGAGGATGTACCTGGCCAATCCAGACTTCGTGTTTTCCGTGTCGCGGGATTTCGTGCGCAACTGCCAGATTCCGCTGCTGGTGATGCCCGACGACACCGATTCACATGTGTACACCGTGGCCATGGAAATGGTGCACCTCGCGCCCAACGCGCAAGTCAGCCTGTTCCCCTGGAAGGACACCAGGGAGAACACCCGGCTGGCGGTGCGGCATGCGCGCACCTTCCTCAAGGCCAACCGGCCGGCAGCCTGAGGCGAACGGCGGCACGGCACAACCGACGCCGGCAGGGGTTTCGGCCCCGGCCGGCTTACTGAAGCTCCAGGAGGAAACATGAAATTTCAACAAGGCCGCGCCCGGATTGCCGCACTGGTTGGCATGCTCACGGGTGCACTGGCCACCCCGGCCGTGGCGCAAGCCCAGGCCAATGTCGATGCCTACCCGGCACGCCCGGTCACCATCGTGATTGCGCTGGCCGCGGGCGGTCCTGCCGATGTGGAGACACGCCTCTACACCGCCAAGCTCGCCCCCCTGCTCGGCCAAAGCTTCGTCATCGACTTCAAACCGGGTGGCGGCGGCTCCATCGGTGTGGGCCAAGTGGCCAAGGCGGCTGCCGACGGCTACACGCTGCTGCACGTGGATGGCAACTTCCCCTCCTACAAGCCGCTGTACAAGGACCTGCCCTTCGACACCGAGCGGGACTTCGCAGCGGTGACGCTGATGAGCCTGAAGCACTTCGTGATGGTGGTCCCCGCCACCTCCAAGCTCAACACCATGGGCGACTACATCAGTTATGCCAAGGCCAATCCGGGCAGGCTCAATTTCTCCACCACCGGCGCCGGCGGCTCGACGCACCTGGCAGGTGCAGCCCTGCACAACATGACCGGGACCCAGGTCACCTTCGTGCACTACAAGGGTTCCTCGCAGGTGCTGCCCGACCTGATGTCCGGGCGCCTCGACGTGGTGCCGCTGGCGCTGCAGCCGGCGCTGCCGCTGCTCAAGTCGGGTAAGGTGCGCGCCCTCGGCATCATGGGCCAGCAACGCTCGCCGCTCATCCCCGGCGTGGCCACGATCAGCGAGCAGGGCATCAAGGGCTACACCTTCGAGAGCTGGATCGGCTTTGCCGCACCGGCCGCCACCCCGGCCGGCATCGTCAACAAGCTCAATGAGGCTTTCGTGAAGGTGGTGCGCATGCCGGACATCGTCGCGGCGCTGGAAGCCCAGGGCAGCGTGCCGGTGGGCAACAGCCCGGCCCAGTACCGCCAGATGCTGCTGGCGGAAATCGAGCGGCGTGTGAAGGTGGTGCGGGACAGCAATATCCAGCTGGAGAACTGAGCCGCAGCGCTCGGGCGCCCCGGGTCATTCCGGGGCACATCAAGCACCTCACGCATCGCGCGTATAGCCACCCGGACCAGGAGAACCCCATGCCGTTCTTTCAAAAGGGCGATGTCCGCATCCACTACGAAGAGGCCGGCTCGGGCTTTCCGCTCTTCATCATCTACGGCGGCGGGTTGAATTCCTGCGTTTCCTATCCGGCCGGCCCCTTCGATGCCGTCGCGCAGTTCAGCACGGAGTACCGCTGCATCTCCATGGACCTGCGCAATGCCAATGGCGGCCAGTCCACCGGGCCGCTGGCTTTCGACCACCCCTGGGATGCGCATACCGATGACCAGCTTGCCCTGCTCGACCACCTCGGCGTCGACCGTTTCCTGGTCATGGGCTTTTGCATCGGCAATCCGCTGATCTGGAATCTGCAAAAACGCGCCCCCGGGCGCATCGTCGCTGCGGTGGCGGCACAACCCAGCGGCATCGATCCTGCCGATCCGGATTTCTTCTACAAGAACAACATGGCCAAATGGGTGCCGGGGCTGCTCGCCAGCCGGCCGGACATCAGTCTGCAGATGGTCGAGCGCTACCTGCACCGCATGTATGACGGCGTGCAGTTCGTGCTCACGGTGTCGCGAGATTTCGTGCGCCATTGCCAGACGCCGCTGCTGGTGCTGCCCGACAACGTGCCGGCCCACCCCTACGCCACAGCCATGGAGATGGTGCACCTGGCCCCCGAGGCGCAGGTCAGCCTCTACCCGTGGAAGGACTCGCAGCAGAACATCGCCCTGGCGCTGCGGCATGTGCGCACTTTTCTGCGGGCCCACTCGCCGCGGCATTGAAGGGGTTCTTCACCGATTTCCGGGAACGACGAGGTTTACCCCCTTGTCAAAGGGGGCCGACTGGCCGCAGGCCA
>CAIPGJ010000783.1 GCA_903864555.1 uncultured Pseudomonadota bacterium
ATGATGACGAAGGGGATGCCCTTTTCTCCGCAGGCGCGGAGCATGGGCAGCGCCATTTTTGCCGAGACGGCGATGACCGCCACGTCCGGGACCGCAGGGATGGACGCGATATCGGCGTAGCAGGGGGTGTCGCCGATCTGCTGGTACTTCGGATTCACCGGATAGAGGGTGCCGGTATAGCCATGCTTCTTGAGATAGACCATCGGCTGCCCGCTGATGGTCTTCGCGTCGCTGGATGCGCCGATGATGGCGACCGACTTGGGCTTGAACAGTGAAGTGAAATCGCGGCTGGCGGAGCTTGGCATGAGCTTGCGGTCCTCGGTTGTGTTGCTGGCGGACGCTATCTTTGTCTGATAGTCAGACAGACAGTCTGATTAGTGGACAAACAATGCCATAGAGCAGCTATAATTACAAGCACGGATTTGCCGCCAGAACACGGATTTGCCGGCAGAATTTTGCTTCCTGCTGGTGTTCCGACCCTGCACCTTTCTCGAGGAGATTGCCCATGGATGACGCCGCCGCCCTGGCCGTGATGCAGCGTTTCGGCAAGGCTTTTTTCAGCAAGGACCCGGCGCAACTGGCACAGGCCATCACACCGGATGCCCAATGGCATTTCGCCTTCGGTCCCGATGCTCCGGATGGCAGGGTGCGCAAGGGCGTCGACGGATTTCTGCAGGGCATCGCCGAGAACGATGCGCTGTTTGAAAAGCTGCGCTTCAACGACGTGGTGATCAAGGCGCTGGATGACAAACAGCTTGTGATGACCTATATGCTGGATGGCCAGTACCGCGGCGGCGCGGCCTTCGCGCTGCGCGGCATCGAGCTCGTTACAGTGCGCGACGGCAAGGTGGAGAGGAAGGACGTCTTCTGGAAGCAGTTCCGCCAGGCTTGATGGCTGCTTTTTAGCGGGGCTCCCCGCAGCGCACGACTCCAGCGCCAGCCAGCTCGTCGATGCGCGCGTCGCTCAAGCCCGCTTCACGCAGAATCTCCCGACTGTGCCGTCCCAGCGTGGGCGGCGGCAGGTGCGCCCGGAACGGTGTTTCCGAGAGGGACAGCGGCGGCGCCACCAGGGTCATGCCGCCCACGGTGTCGTGCTGCATGCGCACGAAATAACCATTGGCCTGGGCCTGCGGGTCTTCGATGAGCTGTTCCTTGAACTGAACCCGGCCGGCCGGGACGCCGGCCTTGTTGAAGGCCACCAGCCAGTGTTCGGTGCTTTGCGCGGCGATCCGCCCTGAGGTTTCAGCCAGTATCTTGTCGGCGTGCGCATCGGCATCCTGCGGCTGCCATTTCGGGTCGCGCACCCAGGGATCGTCGAATCCCAGCATGTCGCAGATCCTTGTCTGCAACTGCCGGCTGCCGCCGGCCAGGGCAATCACGCCATCGCTGGTGCGGAAAAATCCGTAATAGGACCGCAGCAACCGCGACCCTGCCAGTTGTCTGCGACGTGCCAGCACATCGGTCCAGCTCTCGCCGCGCGTGAACGCATCCTTGAGGTAGTCCACGAATTCATGCCGCCAGCCGTCGATGGCGTCGATGTGATTGATGTGGTTGTTCTGCATCATCAGCGCCGCCTGAAGCA
>CAIPGJ010000784.1 GCA_903864555.1 uncultured Pseudomonadota bacterium
AGCATGGCCCGGCTGATGCGGCCGCGATCCATCGCAGTGCTGGGCGCTTCATCCGATGCGAGTAAATATTCGGGGCGACCCCTGGCCTATTTGCGGACTCTGGGTTACGAGGGGCAGGTCTACCCTATCAATCCTCAGGCTCTGGAAATCGCGGGCTATCGCTGCTATCCGTCGGTAGAGGATATTCCTGAGGTAGTGGATGTTGCTGTGATCGCACGCCCTGCGAAGCATATATTGCCCGAATTGCAACTGTGCCTGAGCAAGGGTATACGCGCTTTTGTGGTGTTTAGCGGCGGCTTTGCGGAATCGGGCGAAGATGGTGCAGTGCTACAGCAGCGAATGGTTGATTTGTGTCGCCAGGCTGGGGCCGTGATGTGCGGTCCGAATGGTACCGGTATCTTTGAGGTGCGCAGTGGCGCGGCGATGAGCTTCATGTCCAACCTGGATCAGGAGATCACGGGTGGGGCGAGTGTGGCGCTGATTTCGGGCAGCGGCTCGATCGCAACAATGCTCTACCAGGCTTGCAGCCGCGTACTTTCCTGCGTAGCCTCCATTGGTAATGAAGCGGTCACGACTGCAGCGGAATTCATCATGGACGCGGTAGAGCAACCGCAAACTAGTGGCGTTATCGTGTTTGTCGAGGCCATCCGTGAGCCAGATCAGATGATCAAGGCCTTGCGCCGGGCTGATGAGCTGCGCAAGCCGGTGGCCATACTAAAGGGGGGTCGGACCGTCAGAGCGGCGCAGGTTGCGGCCACCCATACGGGTGCAATGGTCGACGACGACAAGGCATTGCAGGCTCTGCTGGAGCACCACAATGTGATTTGCGCCGAGTCGATTGAGGAGCTTAAATTGCTCGCGATCCTGATGCATGCGAGCGCTACACGCTCCTTGGGCCCTGGCATCGGCGTGCTGACGCCTTCCGGCGGTACCGCGGTATTGATCGTCGATGAGCTGGAGCAGCATGGGCTGTCCTTGCCTGAAATCGGACAGGCAACCAAGGATGCGCTGCAGATCCTGATCCCTCAGTCGAGTCCTGGTAATCCGATGGATATCACGGGCTTTGGTGCGTCGTCCCAGGAAATCTTCAGCAAGGCGATCGAGACCATGCTCGCTGATCCAGCAGTGCAGGTGCTGGTGGTGCCCATGGGTGGCGCGGTCGGTGCCATGGGCGCCCGGCGCGCTGCTGCAGTAATCGACGCTTGGAATAAGACCGACAAGCTGCTGATTCCGATCTGGCAGGGAACAAGCCGTGCCCAGGAGGGGTACGATGCCCTGCTTTCTGCAGGGCTGCCGGTTGTGACCGATTACGCGCTGCTCATGCGGGCCTTGGGCAAGCGGATTGTGCATGGTCAGCGTGCGGGCCAACCCTTTGTCGCCGATTGGGCTCGCCTTCCTGCTAAGGCGCGGGATTTATTACCCGTTGGTGCGAGCTCGCTCAACGAGCCTGAAGTGAAAGCGATTTTATCTGCGGCCGGCATTGATGTCCCGGCCGGACGGTTTTTGCCGGCCAAGGAGCCCGCGCCTGTAGAGTTGGGCCTTGCTTTTCCGGTGGTGCTAAAAGTGGCTAGCCGGGATATTTTGCACAAGGCTGCAGTCGGCGGGGTGGCCCTGGTGGGTCAGGCTCTGGTGCTTGATAAAGCCATCGAGCGAATGGCCCAGCAACTGGCGGTGAGCGCCCAAGGTGCTCGCATCGACGGCTTTCTGGTTGAGGAAATGATTACCGGAGGGCTAGAACTGCTGGTGGGCATCAAGCGCGATGATCGCTACGGCTGCCTGCTGACGCTCGGATTCGGTGGCGGATGGACCGATGCCCTGCGCGGCACCGTGACCGCGCTGCTGCCGCTCGATCGGGCGGGGATGCGCGCACTGATCCGCCGGTTCTTTCTTCGGCTGGATGATGCGGCGGTCGAGGATGTCATTTGCAACTTTCTTGCGTGCTTGGCAGCGATTGCCGATGCCTTGGGCGAGCGCCTGGATGTGCTGGAAGTCAATCCGGTGAAGTTGCTCGGTGGGCCGGCTCCCCGCATGGTCGCCCTCGATGGTGTGTTGACGCTGCGTCAGTGTCCTTCGATGGCGCAAGCCCAGGTATGAGCACAGGCCCTAAGCCATCAACCGTTTGTGATGGGGCGCCGCTGCGCATTGCTGTGATTGGCGGCTCGCTCGGGGGCCTGATGGCCGCATTGGCATTGATGCGTGCCGGCTTTGATGTACAGGTGTTCGAACGCAGCCGGACCACCCTGCAGGACCGGGGAGCAGGTTTGCGGGTGCAGGAAGATTTGCGTAGGCGGCTCAAAGGGGTCGGCATCGATGTGGATGCGAGCACGAACACCCGCTCATCGGCCCGGTTCCGTTTTTTGGGTGCTGATAACCGGGTCATTTACGAGGAGTCCACGCAGATCACCTACAGCTCGTGGATGCGGCTTTATAGCATGCTGCTTGATGGAGTCGAGAGGGAGCGTTATCACCTCGATGCCAATGCTATCCGGCTTGAGCCCTTGGCCTGCGGCACGCGGATTCATTTCTCGGATGGCCAGACGGTGGATGCCGATCTGGTGGTTGCTGCCGATGGCCAGTCTTCCAGCATTCGGGAGTGGCTGGCGCCAGGATCTGTGCCGCGATATGCCGGCTATGTCTGCTGGCGAGGCGTGGTGCAGGAGGCCGAGCTATCGGCCGCATCTCGCGCACTGCTCGACGGCGATGGTCTTTACATCCTGCCAGTCGGCAGCCACATGAGCATCTATCCGATTCCGCAGAAGTCGGGCGCGATCGCCTATGCCATGGTGTGGTACCGACATGTTAGCGAATCTGAGCTGTCGCAGCTTCTGATCGATAAGGATGGCAAGCAGAGGGAATGGTCTGTGCCTGCCGGGTGGCTTCATCCCGACACGGTGGCGGCTTTGCATGGCTATGCTCGTGCCGAACTTCCTGCCCTTGCGCTGGAGGTGGTAAAGCAGATCGCACAGCCTTTCGTTCAGGTTATCGTTGATGTGGACACACCCAGCATGTTGCGCGGGCGGGTGTGCATCATCGGCGATGCAGCATTTAGTGGCCGACCCCATCTAGGTGCAGGCACGGCAAAGGCCGCAGATGATGCCTGGACGCTTGCCAGTGCCCTGGCGGGAACGCCTAGGGTGGCGCTTGATTCAGCTTTGGCAGATTGGGAGCAGCACAGGCTTGCATTAGGCTGTCGCTACATTGAATTAAATCGCCAAGTGGGTGACGCGCTTCTTGCGGGACGAATCGCCCCTCAAGAATTTACCTCACGTCCGTCCTGGGAGAAGCTACTGGGCATGAAGTGAGTCGGGCCTGCCTGGCACGCAGGCCTCAGACGATACGGTGGAGCCATACCTTTGACAAGCTTGCCGCCGCGACTGACATGACGGTCGCCAGCCAACATGCAACGAAACGTGTAAAAAGTAGAGGACTAAATTGATCTTTGAGAGCTACTGAGTTCTGAGGAAAATTTCAGTGGAATCTAGTTCATCTATCTAGGCTGGTTACCAGACGGGTCCGAAAATATTTATTTCAGTAAGATAGAAATACATACGTAAGCACTGCTCTTAGTGAAGGCCGGGGCAGCTGCCATGGCTGTGTCCGCAGCCCTATCCCTACTCTCGCTGCGGTAGCCTGATCACTTGTCCAGCTTGTAGATCCGGATCGCGTTGTCGCGTAGAAACTTCTTCTTCGCCTGCGGACGCAGGTTCAGCGCCTCGACTTCCTTGCGAGTGCGCTCGAAATCGAGCACCGGGAAGTCGGTGCCGAAGATCACCTTGTCCTGGCCATAGGTGTTGATGAAGTGCACGAACGACTGCGGCCAGTAGGCGGGGCTGTGGGCATCGGAGCCGATATAGACGTTCTTGTGTTTCCAGGCCATGGCGATCATCTCGTCGGCCCAGGGAATGCCCACGTGAATGCCGATGAGCTTCAGTTCCGGGAAGTCGCAGGCCACCGCATCTAGCGTGATCGGACGGCCGACGCTGCGCAGGCGGTAGTCCGGGTCGTAGATCATGGACTGCCCCACCTGCAGCTGCACCGGCACGTCCAGCTCGCAGCACTTTGCGTAGAACGGATACCACTTGGCATGGTCGGCCGGCAGTTCGAACCAGTGCGGGTAAAAGTGCGCGCCGATGAATCCAAGGTCATTGACGGCGCGCTCGAGCTCCTACACGCCCTTCATTCCCTCCGTGGGGTCCAGGCCTGCGAGCCCATAGAACCTGTCCGGGAACTGCTTCACCGCCTTCGCCACCATCTCGTAGGGTATGTGGGCGCAGGCCGGGTGCCCTATCCGCCCCGCCTTCATCGCGATGAGGAAGGACTTTTCGATGCCGGCCGCGTCCATGCGTCGCAGCATCTCCTCGTGCGTGACGCCGTCCATGGTGGACTTGTTCACGCGCATTTTGCCGTTAAAGAAGGCCTCGCGCTTTGGCCGGACCATCAGTGCCTCGGGCGTGAAGATGTTGACGACGGTGTCGATCGCCAGGATGTCGTGCTTATTGCTCATGTGCTCCCCTTCCTCTTCAGGATGACTGCGTTGCGAGGGCCGGCAGCCGTGCAGCCAGTTCGGTCTTGATGGCCTTGCCCAAAGTGTTGCGCGGGAATTCGTCGACGACGAAGATTTCTCGCGAGATC
>CAIPGJ010000785.1 GCA_903864555.1 uncultured Pseudomonadota bacterium
CAGAGCATGGGCGATCCGAGGACCATCCAGTACGTCGCGCAGGGCACGGGCTACACCTTTGGGCAGGCATTCACGCCCTTCATGCCATGGCCGCGCATCAACGTGCACAGCCAGACCCGCACCATCAACTACGAATCCGGTTCCATGCGCGAGCAGATCACCCTGAGCCGGGCCGAACCCAAGGGCGGTGGCGGCTATCCGCTGGCAGGCCAGCAGACCAATGACCAGTACGTCAGCGGTAACTATGCCTGGAACGTCGCCGGCACGTCACCCCAGCCCGGCCCGCGCTGGGCTGCCGATCGCACCCACCAGCTCTGGATCAGCCCGCACGGCATCGTCAAGGCCGCCATCAAGAACAGCGCACCGCTCGAATTCGTCCAGAAGGGCGGCAAGTCCTACGGTGTGGTGAAGTTCACCGAGCCGGGCAAGCTCACGGCCACGGCCTGGTTCAACGACAAGTACCAACTGGAGCGCGTCGAGTCCCGCTTCCCCGATGCCGTGCTGGGCGAAGCCTCGGCCGTCACCGAGTACAGCGAATACCAGGCCTATGGTGATGTCCAGTTTCCCGGGCGTATCGACCAGTCCCAGTCCGGCCAACGCACCCTCAGCGTGATCGTCACCCAGGTGCAGCCCAATGCCCCGGCCGAAATCGCCCTGCCGGATGCAGTGCGCAACGCCAAGGAAATCGTCACCACAGACAAAGTGGCCGACGGTGTCTGGTTCGTCGCCGGCGGCTCGCACAACAGCGTGGCCATCGAGATGAAGGATCACCTGGTGCTGGTGGAAGCTCCCCTGGGTGACATGCGCACCAAGCCGGTGATCGATGCGGTCAAGGCGCTGGCACCGTCCAAGCCGATCCGCTTCGTGATCAATTCGCACAATCACTTCGACCATGCCGGCGGCCTGCGTGCCGCTGCCGCCGAAGGCGCAACCATCATCACCCAGTCTGGCAACAAGCCTTATCTGGACAAGTACCTCTCCACCCGCAGCCAGATCAATCCCGATCTGCTGACCAAATCGGGCAAGAAGGCCGTCATCAAGACCTTCGGCGAGAAAATGGTGCACACCGATGGCACCCGCTCGCTGGAACTGCACCGGATTCAAGGTAGCGTCCACAACGACACTTTCGCCATGGTCTACCTGCCCAAGGAGAAGCTGCTGATCCAGGCCGATGCCTACACGCCCGGTGCGCCCGGCGCCAAGCCGGCCGCACCGCCCAACAATGCCAACACCGTGAACCTGGTGCAGAACCTGGAACGGTTGAAGCTTGCCGTGGATCGCGTGCTGCCGCTGCATGGCCGTGTCGTGCCCGCTGCAGACATGATGGCGGCAGCCGGCAAGTAAGGCATTCCGCCGCATCCGACCAGCCGGTGTGCGGGCAACTGCACACCGGTTTTTTTGCGCCTGCTCAAGACCCCTGCCTGCCCTCTGCCGGCGCTCAGAGCACTGTCAGTGCCGTGCCTGACATCACGTCGGCTGCATTGCAGAATCACCACCATTAAATGATCCGTTTTGCGCCTTGACACCCGATTCAAAAAGGCGTCCACTGAAATCGTTCCGGTAATTCGAGGCGGATGAATTCTCAAACCAACTCAAGATGATCCGGTTGCTGCAATATGGATTCGCCGTTGTGCGCGCCCCCTTTGACCTCCCGGGGATCATCGATGGGCGTACCTGAAGCGGATGCGCAGCAACCTCCCTCCAAGCGCGGTTTGAGGATGAGTCCGTTTCGGGAAATCGGGGCACGCCGGCCCTGATCAGGCACGGTGGCGTCACGGTGCCGTATCCACTGGTCACATCAAGAGGAGAACTCTATCGATGAACCTGCATACATGCCAACCTGATCGCCGGAATCGCTCCGGCATGTCACGCTCTCCGTGACGCAGTAATGGCCGCCGATGGTGGCTGACGACAGCCCCGCTCAAGGAGCGGGGCTTTTTATTTCCTGCCCCTGCCGCAAGTCGCCGGCTTGCAGCAGCCTTTCATTGATGGCTTCCCCTGTCCTTTGCGCGTACCCTGAACCACGGAGGACTTTACCCTCCATCAAAGGATACACATGTTCCACAAAGACGAGATCCCGTTTTCCATCGGCCTGGCCACAGGCGCCATCCTGCTCGGCTTCATCGGCTTCAATGCGCTGGGCTGGAAGACTTCAGGCAAGGCCGAAGCCATGGCCAACCAGCATGCCAACAATGCCATGGTCAGCGGCTATGCACAGATCTGCATGACCCGCTTCAACGATGGCAAGGATGCACCGGCGCGCCTGGCCAAGCTGCAGGCATCCGACCGGTGGTCCCGTGGCGATGTACTGACCAAGGGCGGCTGGGCCACCATGCAAGGCGCGAAGGAAGCCGGTTCAGGTGTGGCACAGGCCTGCGCCGATCTGCTGATTCCCGAAAAAGGCTGACACTCCGCGTGGCGGTTCGCGGGGCTGGCTGAGGCCCCGCGAACGACCCAAACGGCATCAGCCCATGCCCTCTGCATCAATTCGCCGCGTCACCCGATAGCCGCGCAATCCGCTCGGCGAAAATACATAGGCATTGTTGCGCAGCGGATCACCCGTCACTACGATGCTGTAATCCGCGGGCTTCCACACCAGCGGCACCATGCGATCGGGATCATCAGACGCATGGAAGTCCTGCGGTATCGTTCCCTTGTCCGCCATCGCGGCGAGATTGCATTCCGATACCAGGTCCGACCAATCCCCCAGCAGTCGCTCCATGTCCTCTGCGCGCATGCGCGCATGCTCGAACAGATACTGCTGTATGTCGCTGCGCGTGATGCCGGCTACCGCGAAGGCCTCGGCCAGAATGGGTGTGATAAGCACCAGCGGATGCAGCCTGCCCAGGCCCGCACCGACGCTGAAGGTGAGCTGCCAGGACATCTGCCGCACCACGGCATCGGCAAGATAGGGCAGCATCTGCCCTCGCGGATCACCCGACACCTGCGCTACCACATTGCCGCCGGTGTAGTTGGCGATAGTCACAGTGCTCTCGCCATCGGCAAAGCCGGTGTCGGTGCAGCACGAAGGCCAACCCAGGGTCTGCAGGCAATCGGCATTCTCGGCCACCACCACGCGCCAGGTGTTGCCATAGGTGGCCTTGTCGTTGCCGTGGAGGCGAAAGCCCGCGACATTGCGCAGGACCATCCGCCAGAAACGGCCCACCGAGG
>CAIPGJ010000786.1 GCA_903864555.1 uncultured Pseudomonadota bacterium
AACGTGTTGCGTCCGCTTTGCATCAGCGTTGCCCTTGTCGCCAGTGCCGGCGTCCATGCACAGGACGCGGCCGACAACTGGCCCAACAAGCCGGTGCGCGTCCTGGTCGCGCAGGCGCCCGGTGGCACCGATGTGCAGGCGCGCCTCTATGCCCTCAAGCTGGCGGACCGCTTTGGCGCCACCTTCCTCATCGAGAACCGGCCCGGACGCAACATCGCCTGGACCACGACGGCGCGGGCGCCGGCCGACGGCTATACGCTGCTGGTGGCGGTGCCCGATTTCACCTTCGCCCCGGCACTCTACAAGGACCTGCCGGTGGATCCGGTGAAGGACTTCACCCCGGTGTCCCTGATGAGCCGCGCGCCTTTCTTCCTGGCCGTGAACGCCACCACCGTGCCGGCCAAGACGCTGAAGGAGTTCATCGCGCTGGCCCGCTCGCGACCAGGCAAGCTCAATTTCGGCGCCGGACTGCCCGGGGTGGGCACGCACCTGACCTCGGTGCTGTTCATGACCCAGGCCAATATCAAGGCGGCCTATGTGCCCTACAAGGGCGTGGCGCAGGCGGTGGTGGACCTGCTGGCAGGGCAGATCGATGCCACGGTGTCCACCGGCGTGTCGGTGGGGCAGCACATGAAGTCCGGGCGCCTGCGCGGCCTGGCTGTCACCGCCGGCCAGCGTTCGCGCGAATTTCCGGACATACCCACCATGGCCGAGCAGGGGGTGCAGGGCGTGGAGGTGCAGACCTTCCATGGCTGGGTCGGACCGGCTGCCATCCCGGCTGCCATCCTGGGCAAACTCAGCGGCGAATTGCAGCGCATCGCCCGCATGCCCGATGTGATCGAGAAGCTGCAGGCGGACAATTCGGAGCCCGTGGGCAGCACGCCCGAGGAGTTCGGGCGCTTCATTGCCACCGAAGTGCCGCGCTGGCGCAAGCTGGTGCAGGAATCCGGCATCGTCATCAGCGACTAGGCTGATGCCAAGGCGTGTGATTACATTATCTTTCTAAAGCCAATGATAAAGAAGATTGGCATTCAGAATTGATAATATCGTTCATCACGGATAGAGCGCCAGCAACCCGTCCAGTCCCACCTGGTTGAAGCTGTAGGTGGCCTGTTCGCGCACCACCGGCTTGGCGTGATAGGCGATCGAGACACCGGCCTCGGCCATCATGGCGAGGTCGTTGGCACCGTCGCCCAGTGCGATCACCTGATCACGGCGCAGGCCCAGGCTGTCTCGCACCTGCGCCAGTTTCGTCGCCTTGGCGCCGGCATCGACGATGTCCCCCAGCACCTGTCCGGTGAGATGGCCATTGCTGATCTCCAGCGTGTTCGACAGCGTGTGGTCGAGGTTCAGGCGCTGCTTCAGGCGCTCGGTGAAGAAGGTGAAGCCGCCGGAGACCAGCAGCGTCTTGATGCCCAGGCTGCGCAGCCGGGACAGCATGGCTTCGGCCCCCGGTGACAGGCGCAGGCGCTCGTCGTAGACCCCCTGCAGGGCCGACTCGGGCAGGCCTTGCAGCAGTCCCACGCGTCGGCGCAGGCTTTCCGGAAAGTCGATCTCCCCGCGCATGGCCGAGGCGGTGATGGCGGCCACCTGCGGCTTGATCCCCTGCATGTCGGCGATCTCGTCGATGCATTCGATGGTGATGAGGGTGGAATCCATGTCCATGGCCACCAGGCCGAAGTCGCCCAGTTTGCGGTCCGAGGGAACATAGGCGTGGTCGATGCCCGCGAGGAATGCGCCGGCCAGCGGGTTGGGCCGCACCTGCAGCAGACGGTAGACCTGCGGCGCCTGCTGCCGCACCTCGGTCGCCCGCACCATCGAGGCGATGCTGTGGATGTCCACGGCCGCGGTGGCCTCACCCTGTATCACTAGGTCCAGCATGCTGTGCTCGCTCAACGGGCACTCCTTTGCGTTGTCGTTGTGATCGGAGAGGTCGATGCTGCCGACCTGTTGGCTGGCTTCGCAGCCATCTGCAGGCGCACCTTCCAGAAACCGGCAAGGGATGGCGAGCGGGGCTGGCCCAATCCGCCGTCCTGGTACAGGCGCAACAGGCGCTGCATGGCCGGCACGTGGCCGGCCGTGGCGCTGGCCCTGTAATAGCCGAGCGCGCTGGCCGCGAGTTCTGCGGCAGCCTCTGTCTGGCTGGCCTGGGCGGCCTGATTCACCGGCCCTGAGCTTGCGCCGGGCTGTACACCGGAGGCATCGCCAGCCTGCGCCTGTTCCAGCGCGCGGGCTGCCTCCCACGCTGCCAGCGGATGATCCTGGTCGGCGGCAGCGCGCAGCCATGTGGTTGCGGCCAGCGTGTCGCGTGGCAGTCCCTGTCCGGACATCAGCAGCAGGCCCAGCCGGTACTGCGCTTCGGCATGGCCCTGGCGTGCGGCGCGGCCGAACCAGTCGGCTGCCCTGGCCGCATCGGCGCGCTGGCCGGCAAGCCCTTGCAGCGAGATCAATCCGAGTTGCGCCTCCGCCGGGGCATAGCCCGTGGCGGCAGCCTGCTGCAGCAGTGCCAGCATCCGGGCATCGTCAGGTGGCATGCCGACGGCGCGGCCGTGCATCAACGCCAGGTTGTACTGCGAGGGGGCGAAGCCCAGCTTCGCGGCGCGCTCATACCAGATCCGGGCGATGCTCAAGGTGACCGGCACGCCCAGTCCGTCGTGGTGCAGCGCCGCCAGGTTGTTCATGGCGCCCGGGTGTCCGGCCAGTGCCGCGCGGTAATACCAGTTGGCCGACTCGGCGTACTGGGCGGTGGTGGCGCCGGGAAGCGATTCCAGCATCAGCCCCAGCGTGTATTGGGCCTCGCGGCTGAGGGCATAACCGGCCGGCCGCAGCATCTGCAGCGCGCCCTGGGTGTCGCCCTCTGCGTAGGCCTTGCTTGCAGCGTCGATCAGGGCCCGGGTCTGCGGCGATATCGGGGGGAGCGCCACGGGCGTTGCAGTCGCCGCAGTCGTTGCAGGTGCAGCGGTCCCTGCAGTGGCAGCCCAGGCCTGCGGCATCATCATCAGGGCCGCCACCATCCACCAAGCGGCCGGGGTGGGTGTGGCCGTCGGGTTGCCACGGGAAGGCGCGGGGCGCATGCTCAGGTCACCTGTTTCAGCGCAGCCTTCTGCGCCAGGTCCTTGAACACTTCGCGCACCGCGGCAGCCCGCTCCTCGACCTCGCTGGTGACGCGCTCGATGCGCAGCTTGGCCGGGCCGGTGAGGCGCCAGCCGCGCCGGCTCTGCACCAGCTTCATCACGCCCACCGGGTCGAGCGGCGGATGCGGCACGAACTGCAGTTGCAGGGTTTCGCTGGTGGCATCCAGCCTGGCCACGCCCAGCGGCTTGCCGAGGATGCGCAGGCCATGGCTCTCGATGAGTGCGCGTGCCGGCGGCGGCAGGTCGCCGAAACGGTCGATCAGTTCCTCGCGCATCAGCTGCAACTGGTCCATGGTCTCGCAGTTGGCGAAGCGCTTGTAGAGCACCAGGCGTTCATGCACGTCGTGGCAGAAGTCCGCCGGCAGCAAGGCCGGCACATGCAGGTTGATCTCGGTGATGGCATCGAAGGGCTGATCAAGGTCGGGCTCGCGCCCGGCCTTGAGCGAGCGCACCGCATGGTTGAGCATGTCGGTGTACATGGCAAAGCCGATGGCCTGCATGTCGCCCGATTGCGAATCACCCAGGACTTCACCGGCACCGCGGATCTCCAGGTCGTGCATGGCGAGGAAGAAGCCCGAGCCGAGCTCCTCCATCATCTGGATCGCCTCCAGCCGCTTCTTGGCGGTGGCCGAGAGCGCCTCTTCGTCGGGCGTGAGCAGGTAGGCATAGGCCTGGTGGTGCGAGCGGCCGACGCGGCCGCGCAGCTGGTGCAGCTGCGCCAGGCCGAACTTGTCGGCGCGGTTGATGATGATGGTGTTGGCGGTGGCGATGTCGATGCCGGTCTCGATGATGGTCGAACACAGCAGCAGGTTGTGGCGCTGCTGCACGAAGTCGCGCATCACCCGCTCCAGTTGCACATCGGGCATCTGCCCATGGGCCATCGCCACGCGTGCTTCCGGCAGCAGCTTCTCGATCCGGTCTTTCATGCCGACCATGGTCTCGACATCGTTGTGCAGGAAGTAGATCTGTCCGCCGCGCTTCAATTCACGCAGCGCCGCCTCGCGGATCACCGCCGGAGAATAGGCCTGCACGAAAGTCTTGATGGCCAGGCGTCGCTGTGGCGCGGTGGCGATCACCGACAGGTCGCGCAGGCCTTCCAGCGACATGGCCAGGGTGCGCGGGATGGGCGTCGCCGTGAGGGTGAGCATGTCCACTTCGGCGCGAAGCTTCTTCAGCGCCTCCTTCTGGCGCACGCCGAAGCGGTGCTCCTCGTCCACCACCACCAGGCCCAGGCGTTTGAATTTCACATCCTTCTGCAGCAGCTTGTGGGTGCCGATGACGATGTCGATGGTGCCGTCGCCGGCGCCGGCCACGGCAGCCGCGGTTTCCTTGGCGGTGCGAAAGCGCGACATTTCGGCGATGCGCACCGGCCACTCGGCAAAGCGGTCCTTGAAGGTCTGGTAATGCTGTTCGGCGAGCAGTGTGGTGGGGGCCAGCACCGCCACCTGCATGCCATCGGCCACGGCAACGAAGGCGGCGCGCAGCGCCACTTCGGTCTTGCCGAAGCCGACATCGCCGCACACCAGCCGGTCCATGGCCTTGCCGTCCAGCATGTCCTTCACCACCGCCTGGATGGCACCGGCCTGGTCGGGTGTTTCCTCGAAGCCGAAGCCCTCGGCGAAGGCGGCATAGTCATGCTGGTTCAGCTTGAAGCTGCGGCCCAGGCGGGCGGCGCGCTGGGCATACAGGTGCAGCAGTTCCGCGGCGGTGTCGCGCACTTCGCGCGCGGCCTTCTTCTTCGCCTTCTCCCAGGCGTCGCCGCCCAGCCGGTGCACCGGCGCCGTTTCGGGCGGACCACCGGTGTAGCGTGCGATCAGCGTGAGTTGCGCCACCGGGACGTAGAGCTTGTCCTCGCCGGCATAGGTGATGAGGAGGAACTCATTCTCGCCTTCGCCCAGGTCCAGGCTCACCAGCCCCTGGTAGCGGCCGATGCCGTGCAGGGTGTGCACCACCGGATCGCCGACGCGCAGCTCCGACAGGTCGCGCAGCATGCCTTCGACGGTGGTCTGGCGGGCGCGCTCGCGGGCATGGCTGCGCGCCGTGCCGGTGTAGAGCTCGGACTCGGTGACGATGGCGATGCGTTCGTCACGCAGCATGAAGCCATTGATCAGAGGGCCGACGCCCAGCATCAGCGGTTCATCCGCGGCCATGAAGGCCGCATGGCTGTCAGCCACCCGCGGGCGCAGGCCGTATTCGGCAAAGGACTGCAGCAGGGTTTCGCGCCGGCCCGGCGACTCCGCCAGCACCAGCACGCGGCAGCCGCCGGCCGAGAGCAGGGCCTTCAGCTTGTGCAATGGGTCGGCGGCGCGACGCTCGACGCCGACATCGGGCAGGGCGGCGGCACCGGGCAGTTCCGAGCGCCGGCGCTCGAAGGGCTTCAGCTCGCCGAAGAAGCCTTCGGCGCTGAGGTAGAGAGCGGCAGGCGGCAGCACCGGCCGGGTGCGGTCACCCGAGAGCAGCTTGTAGCGAATGGCCGCGTCCTGCCAGAACGCGGTGAGCGCCGCATGCAGTTCGCCGTGCAGGGACACATGCGTGTCCTGTGGCAGGTACTGGAACAGGGTCGCCGTTGCCTCGAAGAACAGTGGCAGGAAGTATTCGATGCCGGGCGGGATGGTGCCGTTGGACACATCCTTGTAAATGGTGCTCTTGGACGGATCGCCTTCGAAGGATTCCCGGAACTGCGCGCGGAACCGCGTTCTGGCCGTGTCGTCGGTGGGGAACTCGCGCGCTGGCAGCAGCCGGATCTCCGGCACCGTGTAGAGAGTGCGCTGCGTGTCGACATCGAAAGTGCGGATGGACTCGATGTCATCGTCCATCAGGTCGATGCGATAGGGCAGGGCGCTGCCCATGGGGAACAGGTCCACCAGCCCGCCGCGCACGCAGTACTCGCCGGGGGCGATCACCTGCGTCACATGGGTGTAGCCCGCCAGGGTGAGCTGCGAGCGCAAGCCGTCGAGCGAGAGCCGGCCGCCTTTTTTCAGGAAGAAGGTGTAGGCGGCCAGATAGGCAGGCGGTGCGATGCGCGTGAGCGCCGTGGTCGCGGGAACGATGAGCACGTCGAACTCCCGCTGCGCAATGCGATGCAGGGTTTCCAGTCGCTCGGATATCAGGTCGTGGTGGGGCGAGAATCCGTCATAGGGCAACGTCTCCCAGTCCGGAAACAGGGTGACGCGCAGCGAGGGTTCGAACCAGCCCAGTTCTTCCTTGAGGCGGGGGGCGTCGGTGGCGCGGGCGCAGAACACCGCCAGCACGGCGCCGGCGGCATGCGCCTGGCGTGCCGAGCGCGCCAGTGCGAGGGCATCGGCCGAGCCGGGCAGGCGCGGCGCGTCAGCCGCGGGGGGCATGGGTGTCAGGGAGGTGTCCTCCTGCCCAGGCGCTGCACCGTGGTTCGGGGCTTCTTCAGGTAATTCCGGTGCGTTCATGTGTTTTTCAGAAATGGCAAAGCCCGCGTTTCACCCCGCCACTGAAAGACGTTCTGCGCGAACGCCGGCACGGCGGGATCAAACACGGGGCACGGCTATAATTATATCGTTCGTACACCCCCATCCTTCACTCCTTCCCTCATTCCTGCTCTCTCATTGCGGGGCATTCTTGGCATCGAAACTCTACGGACTGATCCCCGCAGCCGGTACCGGCGAGCGCTTTTCCGGCATGCCCGGCAGCCTGCCCAAGCAGTATCAGCGCCTCGACTCTGCCTCGGGCGTGCGGACGATGCTGGAACATTCGGTGCGGGCACTGCTGGCGCTGCCCGACATCGATGTCGTGTTCGTGGTGCTGGCGGCGGGTGATGCGCACTTTCGCGCCATCGACTGGTCGGATGTGAAAGCGCGGGTCGAGCCGCTCTACTGTGGTGGCGCCAGCCGGCGCGACAGCGTGCTCAACGGGCTGGTGGCGATGGAGGATTCCGTCGATCCGGATGACTGGGTCCTGGTGCATGACGGGGCACGGCCCTGCCTGGGCGCGGTGTCCCTCAGGCGCCTGGTGGACGAAGTGGCAGGCGATGCCGAGGGCCCGGGTGGCATTCTGGCCGTGCCGGTGGCGGACACGCTCAAGCATGCCGACAATCAGGGTTGCATTGCCGCCACCGCGCCGCGCGACGGGCTGTGGCAGGCGCAGACGCCGCAGATGTTCAGGCATGGCTTGCTGACGCGCGCAATGGCTGCGGCGCTGCAGGTCACCGACGAGGCGGGGGCGGTCGAGCAGCTTGGTCTGCGTCCCCGCCTGGTGCGCGGCAGTTCCCGCAATCTCAAGGTGACTTTGCGCGAGGACCTGACGCTGGCAGAACTGATCCTGCGCCAGGCCGACCAATGAGGCAGCAGGCAGAACCATTGAAGCAGGAAAGGCAGGCATGCGCATAGGACAAGGTTTTGACGTGCACGCACTGGTGGCCGGGCGCAAGCTCATCATTGGCGGCGTGCATATTCCCTGGGACCAGGGGCTGGACGGGCATTCCGATGCCGATGTGCTGCTGCACGCCATTACCGATGCGCTCCTCGGCGCAGCCGGTTTGGGCGACATCGGCCGGCATTTCCCGGACACCGACGCGCGCTACAAGGGCGTCGACAGCCGCGTGCTGCTGCGCGCGACCAATCGGCTGCTGTTCCAGGCGGGCTGGTATCTGTCCAACCTTGACGCCACCATCATTGCGCAGGCGCCGAAGATGGCGCCGCACATTGCCGCCATGGAAGCCAACATCGCCGCCGACCTGAACGTGATGAAGAGCGCCATCAACATCAAGGCCAAGACCACCGAACGCCTGGGGTTCACCGGGCGCGGGGAAGGCATTGCGGCGGAAGCCGTCGCCCTGATCCTGCCGGTGCCCCAGCACAACAACGGGGATTAGGGTCTGTTGACATTCACTGCGCAACCCTGCGGCGCACTCGCGTGCTGAATGTCAACAGACCCCAAGCCGTGGCCCGAATGTTCTTTGCCCTGTGGCCCGATGATGAGGTGCGGGCCGGGCTGGGGCGATGGACACTGGAAGCCCACGCCATGGCCGGCGGGCGTGCCACCCAGGTGCGCAACCTGCACCTGACCCTGGCCTTCATCGGCGAAACCGATGTGCGGCGCATCCCCGAGCTGGCTGCCGCCGCTGCCGGCATCCGCCTGCCGCCCTGCGAATTGCTCATCGACCAGTGCCGCTTCTGGAAGCACAACTACATCGTTTGGGCCGGTGGCGAGGCGCCGCAGTTGCTGAACGAGGGCGTGGCGCAGTTGCGCGCTGCGCTGCAGTCGTCCGGCATCCGCTTCGACGGCAAGGCCTTTGTCCCGCATGTCACGCTGTTGCGCGATGCCAGGGCGGTGCCGCAATTGCCGCAACCGACCCCGCTGCGCTGGGGTGTCCGTGATTTCGTGTTGCTTGCTGCCGGTCGGGATGAGGCTGGACCGGTCTATCGGATCGTGGCGGGTCCGTTCGGCGTGTGATTATAATTAATTCATAAACCTAATGCCCATAGATACATCAATCTGTAATTGATCATATTCATCCTGTGGATAGTGCCTGCAAAGGCGGGGAGGGCCGCCCGGTTCATCAGCGATTTCCGGGTACACCGGAGGTTGACCCCCTTGTCAAAGGGGGCCGACTGGCCGCAGGCCAGCGGGGGGATTTTGGCCAACCGGGCTGGTTTCGTTGCCATTTGCCGACAGGGCATGAGCCCTGCGCATGCTGGTTGCCTTGCGGATTGGACAGGCTCCGAAAAAAAGCAAGGCATCGATCTGGCAGTGACTGGTGTGATGCAAGGTGGCGGTATGAAAATCCCCCCGCTCGTTCGCTGCGCTCACGAGTCGGCCCCCTTTGACAAAGGGGGTTAACACCGCTGGTCCTGCCAGATTCGTCGCGACTGCTATCCGGAAAAGAGCGAGGCACCGCCAGCGCGGCTGAAATGAAAACGGGGCCCGCAGGCCCCGTTGATTCGGCAGGTGGGTGTTTCAGGTGCCGGTCCACACCGGTTTTCGTTTCTGCAGGAAGGCGGTGCGGCCTTCGATGTGGTCCTTGCTGCTGGTGGCGGCATTGGCGCGGCGGTTCACCAGTTCCATATTGCGATTGGCCGGGTCCTTCACCAGTTCGTTCACGGCGGTCTTGGCATTCAGGATGGCCAGCGGGGCATTCCCGGCAATCACGGCGGCGTTCTCGCGGGTGTAGCTTTCCAGTTGCTCGCTGGGCACCACCTGGTTCACCAGCCCCAAGCGCAGGGCTTCCTGGGCGTTGTACTGCCGGGCCGTGTACAGGATCTCCTTGGCGGTGGAGGGGCCGACCAGGTCCATCAGCTGCTGGATGCCATCGGCGCCGTAGCCGATGCTCAGCTTGGCTGCCGGAATGCCGAATTTGGAATTCTCCGCGGCAACGCGCAGGTCGCAGTTGAGTGCCCAGG
>CAIPGJ010000787.1 GCA_903864555.1 uncultured Pseudomonadota bacterium
GAAGCATCGCGTCCTCCCGCCTCTTGCGCCAGGTGATGTCACTGAAGACGCAGATATGGTCACCCTTGGACGAGCAAGCCTCGGCAATGGCGCTGATGGAAAGCCACACCACATATTGATCACCGGTTGGCCTGACGCACTCCAGCTCGCCTGCCCAGAAACCGGATTCGTCCAGCCCCTGCAACATCTTCTGCTGCAGGCCAGGAAGCCGGACCCCGCCTTCAATGGCGGTGATCTTCCTGCCCAGTACGGCATTTCCTGATACGCCTGCCAGCATCTCCCAGGCCCTGTTCACCGCCAGGATGTCGAACGCCGAGCTGACCACCATCATGGGCTGCGGGGCGAACTCGAACACGGTTTCGGTAAGCCTGCTTGCAGCGGCGGCCCTATGAAGCATGCGATGAAACTGGAATGCCGGAAAAACCAAAGCAAGGCCGGAAAAAAAACTGCTCAGCAGCACGAATTCCCACTGCTCGCCCTCGGAATCCACGTCGTGCACCCCGGGCAGAAAGGGATCAATCCACTCCTCGAACCCGAACTTCCACGCTGCCGCGATGATGCCCACCAAAACGGCTGATGCGAGGACAAACCCCAGCAAGTGCCAGGGCGTGATGCTGCGAAAGCCGGTGTTGACCATGGATGCCTCACGCGCCGGCACGTTCCCCGGCACCAATGGGGAATGGCTTATCGGCAATCCCCCGTCAAGACGGGCGAATACGGATCGGCTGTCTGAGGTCAATACTCGTCCTTTCGACCAGTTGCAATTTCATGGCCACCGCCTTTAAACGCCCCAGATTCGGGCCCGCGCGCCATCCAGGGGCAGTGCCGATCCATCGGCATTTCGCTAGTCGGCATAGAGGCGCTGAACCTCGAGAACCTCTGAGAGAATCGACTGGAACCGGCAAACCAGCACCGGATCGAAGTGTGTGCCGGCGCTCTGCACTATGTGTTCCAGGGCCTTCTCTGCCGGCCACGGCTGCTTGTAGGGCCGGCTGGAGGTGAGCGCGTCATAGACATCCGCAATGGCCACGATGCGGCTGGCGAAGGGGATATCGTGACCCGCAAATCCGTTGGGATAACCCGATCCGTCAAACTTCTCGTGATGCCCCAGGGCAATGTCCGCCCCCATGCACATGAACTTGGATTTGCTGCCACGGAGTATTTCGTAGCCAATGCTGGCATGCTGCTTCATGACGCCCCATTCGTCGGCGTCCAGCTTCCCTGGCTTGAGCAATATACCGTCAGGAATTCCGATCTTGCCGATGTCATGCAAAGGCGCTGCCCTATCGATCAAATTGACATACTCATCGTTCATGCCGGCCGCCCTGGCGATGAGTGCGGAGTAACGTGCCATGCGCAGGACGTGATTGCCGGTTTCCTCATCACGGAATTCCCCGGCCTTGGCCAGACGCATCAGGGTTTCACGCTCCCGGTCCTCCACTTCCGCAGTCGCCTCCTCAACCATGCGACTCAACAGCGAGGAACGATGCTCAACCAGCATGTGATGCCGTCTCAGATTGAGAAGATTGCGACATCGCAGGCCACATTCACGCAGGTCAACCGGCTTGCAGAGGAACTCAGTCGCCCCGGCCTCCAGCGCCAGCAGTCGGTTTCTCAGGCTGGCATGGGCGGATACCGTGACAATGGGCACCTGAGAATGTGTTTCGATGGCGCGCAGCCTGCGGATGAATTCGATGCCATCGATCCCGGGCATCTCGACATCGACCAGTACCAGATCGGCGACACCATGGCTTGCCCATTCAAGCGCGCTGCTGGCCGAAGAAAACTCCCGCACTAGGACCGTGTCATCGGTCCTTTCGATCACCCGCGAGAGAATGGCACGGCTGGTCGCCTGATCATCAATGACCAGAACCGTGTTCTGTTGCTGTCCCAATGCCGCGCCCCGTTCCATTTGCTTCAATCCAGACAATAATGTCGCTGTTGCCAAACAGATGGAGATGGCAGCCGGGCTGACCCAGTGACACCGGTCCTTGCGGGACATCCGGTAGCAGAACCATACGAACTAGTATTCCCCTGGCCGCTGTTCGACCCAAGCGCGCAACTGCTTTTTATGC
>CAIPGJ010000788.1 GCA_903864555.1 uncultured Pseudomonadota bacterium
GCAGAACCGCTGGTGGACATCCGCAAGATCGGCGACAGCGCACCGGTGCCGCTGCCTACGGGAGCGCGTGTGCTGTCAGGCCTGCGCGTGCTCGATCTCACGCGTGTGCTGGCTGGTCCGACCTGTGCCCGCCTGCTGGCCGAGAATGGCGCCGACGTGCTCAAGATCACCTGCGAGCGACATCCGGACAATGTCAGCAACGAATGGGACACCGGCTTTCTCAAGCGCAAGGCCGTGCTCGACATCGCCACGCCTGAGGGCAAGGCGCATTTCACCGAACTGATGAAGCGTTGCGACGTGTTCAGCCAGGCCTACCGGCCGGGTGCGCTGGGCAAGCTCGGTTTCTCCAACGAGCAGGTGCACGCCATTCGTCCCGGCATCGTCTGCGCCACACTGAACGCCTTCGGCCACACCGGTGCCTGGCGCATGCGCCGCGGCTTTGACACCGTGGTCCAGTCCACTTCGGGCATGGCCTACATCTCCGGGCGCGGCCAGCAGCCCAAGTTCACGCCAGTGTCTTCCCTGGATTACATCGGTGGCTACCTGATGTGCTTTGGCGTGCTGGTGGCGCTCAAGCGTCGCGCCACCGAGGGCGGCAGCTATGCGGTCAATGTGTCGCTGGGCCGCTGCGAGGAGTGGCTGACCTCCAAGGGGCTGTTCGACATCCCCACCGCCGATGCGGCCGAGGAGGAACTGGCCGAGATCGCCAACTGGCTGGTGGATGTACCCACGCCGCTGGGCACGATGACGCGCCTGCGTCCCATCGTGCGTTATTCGGAGGCTGGCATGAACGAGTTGCCCGCCTGGACCGGCACCGGCACGCCTGGCGCGGTCTGGTCGGCATAGCGGCGGGTCGGCATGCCTCATCCAGCGAAACCAATCCAGCGAACCTCAGCCAGCGAACTGCAGCCAGCGAACCTCAGCCAGCGAACTGCTGCCAGCAATCCTCAGACAGCGATTCGTCCCCGGCGCTGGCAGCCTGGGCGCGCAGGCTGCATCTGGGCAGCCTGATGGTCCCGGGCGGCTTGAAATTGCGCCATCCGCGGCTTCGGTCGCGGCGGCCATGCTGCAAAGGTGTGGCAGACAGGCAGCGGCCTGCCGCGACAGGCTGCTGTCAGTCTGATCATAATCAGCTATTGGTGCCAATGATCACCTGGCATATCATTTATATATGATCATATTAACCATATCCATGCGCCGCCATCATGACTGCGCAACTCTGCATGTGGGCGCCTGCATCCCCGTATAATTTCCCCCTGGATGCCGGTGGTAGGAGCTGCCCCGGGAGCCGATTCGGGGCGCCTGCCGGCTGCGCTGTTCTGATGCTGGGTCACTTGCGGGGAAGCACATGTTCAAGCTGTTTGGTGGACCGAAGTCCGACCATCCCATGGCGGAGCTCAAGGAAGCCCGCCGCCTTCTCGATGAAGTCCCCTCCGGCGACGCATTCAAGGCCCTCGACGAGCTGACCCACTGGCATGAGTCGGTGCGCACCGCCGCGGATTTCAAGCC
>CAIPGJ010000789.1 GCA_903864555.1 uncultured Pseudomonadota bacterium
AGCAGACCCATCACCCGTGGTGGTGTACCCCTGATTTTCACTGGGCAACACGCAGGAAAAGGATGGTATACCAAAGTATGCGAAGCGCCGGCAACGGCGTTGCATGGTGTGCAATGAGCGGAACTGACCCGCTACCGTGGGCACACCAAGTCGGCAGTGCGGCACAATGGACGCTTATCGGAACAGTGCAGCAGCAGGCTTACCTGCAAGCCATCCATGCGTGCCCCTGCCGCCCTTGCCCATGCGATTGGGCAGGACCGGATATCGAATCAACAGGCAACAGAAACTGCAACGAGGACTGCAATGACACAGAACGTCGATCAACCCACCCACGGGTCCGCATACTTTAGGGAAATGACTGGAGGCCGGGCATGAGCGCACACCCCACCCTCACCGCAGAACAACTGGAAGTGCGCGACCTGGTGCGCCGCGTCGCCCGCGAGAAAGTGGCGCCACGCGCCGATGACATCGACCGCCATGCGGAATATCCGGAGGACATGTTCCAGCTGCTGCGCGGCCTGGGGCTGTTCACCCTACCCTTCCCTAAGGAATACGGTGGCATGGGCAGCATGGTCTCGGCCTGCCTCGCCATCGAGGAACTGGGCCGCGTCTGCTACAACACCGCCTACCTGCTGGCGGTGCAGTGGACACCCTTCGGCGCCATCCTCGCTGCCGGCACCGAAGCACAGAAACAGCGTTACCTGCCCGACCTCGCCTCGGGCAACCTGCGCGCGGCGATCTCCGTCACCGAGCCCCAGAGCGGCTCGGACGTCGCCGGCATCCGCACGGTGGCCAAGCGCAATGACAAAGGCTATGTGATCTCCGGTTCCAAGGCCTGGTGCACCGGCGCCCCGTATGCCGATTTCATCGTGGTGGCGGCCAAGACCGAAATGGGGATCGGAACCGCAACTTCAGGCCGCAGCGGCATCGAACTCTTCATCATCCGCAAGGGCACGCCCGGGTTCACGCTGGGCCGCAACGAGGAGAAAGTGGGAGGACGCGGCGTGCCTTCCTCACCGCTGTTCTTCGATGAGGTGCAGGTCGCCGAAGAAGACCTGCTGGGCCAGCCCGGCAAGGGCTTCAAGAACGTGATGGAGGCCTTCAACTCGGCCCGCCCCATCATTGCGGCGCGCGGCGTCGGGCTGGCGCAGGGCGCCATCGACCATGCCATCGGTTTCGTCCGCACGCGCAAGACCTTCGGACAGCAGGTGAGCGAATACCAGGGCGTGCGCTGGATGCTGGCCGACATGATGATGCAGACCGAATCAGCGCGCCGCCTCGTCTATCATGCCGCCACGCTGGTCGATGCCAATGTCAGCGGCAAGCAACTGGCGCCCTATGCCGCCATGGCCAAGTGCGTGGCCTCGGATGCCGCCATGAAGGTCGCAGTGGATGCGGTGCAGTTGTTCGGCGCCTCGGGCGTGTCGGCCGAGTTCCCGATCAACCGCTACATGCGCGACGCCAAGCTGCTGCAGATCGTCGAAGGCACCAACCAGATCCAGCGCAACATCATCGCCAAATCGCTGTTCGACGGGTTCGAGCCGATCTGAAAGCCTCAAGCCTGGCGGGGCTGTCGGCGTTAACCCCCTTGTCAAAGGTTCTTCGTCAATTTCCGGGGAGACGTGGCTGCGGCGCGGTTTACCCCCTTGTCAAAGGTTCTTCGTCGAACTCCGGGGGACGTGGCTGCGGCGCGATTCACCCCCTTGTCAAAGG
>CAIPGJ010000790.1 GCA_903864555.1 uncultured Pseudomonadota bacterium
ACCCCGAAAGCCAGCAGCGCCGTCACCAGGCGCATGCGGGTGAGCATCAAACCACCGGTTATGCCCCCAACCAGCAGGGAGATCAGTCCGAACACCTTGTTCACCGCACCGACATCGGTCAGTGAAAACCCGACGCCGCGAATCAGGAAGGCCGTGGTCAGCGTACCGGCCAGGGCATCACCGAACTTGTACAGCATCACCAGCAGCAGCAAGGCCATCGCGCCGCGGCGCATCAGCAGGTCGCGCAGCGGCTGAATCACCGCATCGGCGAGTGACCGGGGGGCTGCTGCAGCCACATCCGGTTCGGGCGCCTTGAATGCCGTCAGCATACCCACCAGCATGAATCCGGACATGGCAAAGTAAGTGGTGCGCCACCCCAACTGGTCGGCCAGGATCAGTGCCAATGCCCCGGAAGCCAGCATGGCGATGCGATAGCCGAACACGCTGAGCGCAGCGCCCATGCCCCGTTCCTCCTTCTTGAGGGCATCGGTGCGATAGGCATCAATCACGACATCCTGTGAAGCAGAGAAGAAGGCCACCCACAGGGCTGCGCAGCCGAGCATCCACAAATCGTCCGTGGGCGAGGAAACGGCCATGGCCAGCAAGCCTGCAATCAGCCCCAGCTGAGTGACCAGAATCCAGCCGCGCCGCCGTCCCAGCCAGGGGGGCACGTAACGGTCCATCAATGGCGCCCACAGAAACTTCAGCGCATAGGGCAGCCCTATCCAGGAGAACCAGGCGATAGTGACAATATCGACCTTGCTGACGGTGAGCCAGGCCTGCAGCGTGCTGCCGGTGAGCGCCAGCGGCAAGCCCGATGAAAATCCGAGCAGAAGCACAGCGGCGATCCGGGGACTGCGGAATACTTCAAGATAGTGCGATGCCATGACCTGATTCTACCGGCGGGCCGCCGGTTCAAGTTTGAGCATTCCTGCTGCCATTGACTGCGGGATTGGTTGATCTCTCTCAAGAAAGCCGATAGGCTTGACCGTCATAATGCATTTGGCGTGCCGGGCCGAATCGAGCCAATAGCCATAGGCCCGTGCCTCTGCGGACCCGGGCAACAACCTAACCATTACTCCTGACGAGGATCAACATGAACACCGAAGTCACCAAGGACAAGCTGGCCGCCGATCTGCGGGTCGTCATCCTGGACGCCGAAGAACTGCTCAAAGCCACTGCCTCACAGGCGGGTGAGAAGGTCACGGCTGCTCGCGCCAAGATCCAGGAAAGCCTGGACGGCGCCAAGGACAAACTGGGGCGCCTCGGCGAAGTTGGCGTGGACAAGGCCAAGGAGGCTGCTGAGGCCACCGACAACTTTGTCCATGAGCACCCGTGGAAGGCAGTCGGTATAGGCGCCGCCGTAGGCGTCATCATCGGCATGCTGATCAGCCGGCGCTAAGTCCCGACATGGCTGAAACAGCGGGTCGCAGCGGCGGCCTGCTTGACTCGCTGCGGCGCTTCGGTTCGACAGCGCTGGAGATCATCCACACCCGCATTGAACTGTTCGCTACCGAACTGGATGAGGAGCGGGCGCGCATTGCGCGTGCCCTATGGCTTGCCGTGATAGGCATATTCTGCCTGTCACTCGGGATCCTGCTCGTGGTGCTGTTTCTGGTGGTGCTGTTCTGGGACAACCACCGCCTGCTGGTGCTCGGCCTGCTCGCGCTCGGTTTTCTGGGTGCAGGCAGTGCCGCCATGCTGGCCCTCCGTGCCCGACTGTCGCAGCGGACCAAGCTGTTCGCACAGACACTGGATGAATTGCAGCGCGACCGCGAACGTCTCGAAAGCTGACGAGCGTCGACCACATGGACAAGCTTGAGGACATCCTGTCACGCAAGGCTCGCCTGGTCGAACGCATTGGCCATCAAAGACAGCGTCTCGCGGCCGACGTCCTGGCGCTGCAACCGGTCTTTTCGATCGCAGACCGGGGAATTGCCCTGGCCGGGACGGTGCACCGTCATCCTGGATGGGTGGCAGCCGGAGCCGGAATCGTTCTTGCTTTGCGTCCACGGCGTGCATTCTCCTTGTTGCGCCGAGGGCTGGTGGCATGGCGTACCTGGAAATGGGCACGCACTTCATTGGGCATCTAGGGAAGCACTATCTACTCTTCCTCAAAATGGAAGCTTAATCGGTGTTTCCCTGGCACCCGAAACAGCACCAGGTAAACCACGGCCGAGTGCCGATTGCGGCGCCAACGACTGACATGATGAAACGTTTCCTGATCGTGGTACAGAAAGAACGGAACTACCTGCTCGCCGAAATGGCCCAGGTAAGAGGGCTGGTGCCGTTATTGATGAAGCGGCGCAACCGCCAGCCCTGGTCGGAGGGCGAACGCCAGGAATTGCGCGCCCATCTGCGCCGCCTGCGCGATGTCAGCCCCTATATCGCCGTGGTGGTATTGCCCGGCGGCTTTGTCATGCTGCCGGTGCTGGCCTGGTGGCTCGACAGGCGCCGAGGCAACAGAACCGTTTCACCAGCCTGATCCTGGCACCCTTCATGGGGCTTCTGCCTCCAGCGTCAGTCAGGCCTTCCAGTCGTAATCAATGGTCAGCGGGGCATGGTCGGAAAAGCGCG
>CAIPGJ010000791.1 GCA_903864555.1 uncultured Pseudomonadota bacterium
ATGATCAACCTCATGGCCAAGGTCAACATCGGCCATGTGCCTTACAAGGGATCGGCCGAAGGTGCTGCAGCAGTGGCCAGTGGCCAGGTGGAACTGAGCTTTCCCAGCGTCACCGGCGCCATGGGCATGCTCAAGGCCGGCAGGATCAAGTCGATCGCAGTTACCAGCGCCAGGCGCTCCGTCCTGCTGCCCAATGTCCCCTCCATGAGCGAAGGTGGTCTCACCGGCTATGATCGCACCGGCTGGTACGGCATGCTGGCTCCGGCCGGCACCCCGCGCGACATCATCAACCGGCTCAATTCGGTAGCGGGCGAGATCGTCAACAAGCCCGAGGTCAGGGAACACCTGTTCAAGCAGGGGCTGGAGTCGGAGCGAGGCACCCCCGAGCAGCTGGGCGCGCTGATCAAGCGCGAGATCGAGCAGAACCGCGAAGTGGTCAAGGGACTGAAACTGTCGTCGAACTAACACGCTTGTCTGGGAGTCCTGCATGAAGGAAACCGTCCGCACGTTGTACGACAAGATCTGGGCACGTCATGCCGTAGTGACACGCGAAGGCGGCCTGACCCTTTTGCATGTGGGGCGTCATTACATTCATGATGGTTTGCATGCGGGCTTCCGTGAGCTGGCGCGCCTTGGACTAAAGCTGCGGCGGCCTGACCGCACCTTCGGTTCGCCGGATCATTATCTGTCCACCCTGACCCATGATCTGACGCAGATGACAGCAGAGCGCGCCCGCGTAATCCAAGTCATGGGTGACAATGCCAGCGCATCCGGAGCCACGCTGTTCGGCCTGGATGATGTACGTCAGGGCATCATGCATGTGGTGGGGCCAGAACAGGGCCTGACGCAGCCGGGTATGGTCATTGTGTGTGGCGACAGCCATACTGCCACCCATGGTGCCTTGGGGGCGCTGGCCTTTGGCATCGGCGCCTCAGAGGTTGCGCATGTAATGGGCACCCAGACCTTGTGGCAGAAAAAATCACGCAACATGCGCATCAGCATCAATGGCCGGTTGCAGCGCTGGGTGAGCGCGAAAGACATCATACTTGCCATCATCGCCCGTATCGGTATCGGCGGTGGCGTGGGGCATGTCATCGAATATGCTGGCGAGACCATTCGCAGCCTTTCAATCGAAGGACGACTTTCGCTGTGCAACATGTCCATAGAGGGCGGCGCACGAGCGGGGATGGTGGCCCCCGATGACAGTACCTTCCAGTATCTCGCAGGGCGGCCGTATGCGCCGCAGAGAGCGCACTGGGACAGCGCCATGACCTACTGGAAGGGCCTGCCGAGCGATGCCGGAGCGGTGTTCGACACTGAGCTGGATCTGGATGCCAAGGACATCGAGCCGATGGTGACCTGGGGCACTAATCCGGCCCAGGCGCTGCCCATCTCCGGACGAATTCCCGATCCGGCGGAGGGCGATGTGGCGGCCGATCAGCGCCGCGATATGGGCAAGGCGCTCGAGTACATGGGACTGCAACCCGGAGTGCCAATCGAAGGGCTGCGCATCGATCGTGTCTTTATCGGATCCTGCACCAACAGCCGTATCGAGGATCTTCGCGAGGCCGCGCGCGTGGCTGACGGCAGGAAGGCGCTGATTCCGGCGCTGGTGGTGCCTGGCTCGGGCCTGGTGAAGGCGCAGGCCGAGGCCGAAGGCCTGCATCGCGTATTCATTGATGCCGGATTCGAGTGGCGGCTGCCCGGTTGCTCCATGTGCGTGGGCATGAACGGTGATACGGTCGCGCCCGGGGAACACTGCGCCTCGACCTCCAATCGCAATTTCGTCGGGCGGCAGGGCAAGGGCGCGCGCACGCATCTGCTCAGTCCGGCCATGGCTGCGGCTGCCGCAGTGACCGGACGGCTCACCGATGTGCGCCGGCTTGGGAGTGCATCATGAAACCCTTTGTCAGACTGCAGGCTTGCGCCATCCCCTATGACGCCTCAAACGTCGACACTGACCAGATCGTACCGGCCCGCTTTCTCTCCCGCGCACGCCAGGACGGTTTTGGCGGGCAGTTGTTCCATGATCTGCGATTTGGCAGTGACGGCACGCCCAATGCGGCGTTCATCCTCCATGATCCGGCATTCCGCGATGCCCGCATCATCGTCGCCGATGAAAACTTTGGTTGCGGCTCCTCGCGCGAGGTGGCGGTGTGGGCGCTGATGGATTACGGCATCCAGGCGGTAATCGCGGCGAGCTTCGGGGAGATATTCCACAGCAACAGCCTGAAGAACGGCCTGCTGCCGGTGACGCTGCCCGCTGGGGTCACCAGGGGGCTGCGCAATGCGCTGCTCGAAGGCAGCTATCGCCATCTCGATATCGATCTGCACGGCCAGGTGGTGCGCACCCCGGACGGGGAGGAGCATGCCTTTGCCATCGATCCGCTGCGCCGGCAGTTGCTGCTGCAAGGCACCGACGAGATCCAGTTCACCCTCGAACACAAGGCCGAGCTGGATGCTTTCGAGCAGGACTACGATCGTGATTTTCCCTGGCTTGCCCGGCCGGCGACGGGCTGATCGATCAATTGAACGCCAGAGATCGGAGCTAGTTCTGGCCTTGCGGGACAGCTCATGGACAGACACCCAGTACCGAGGAGCAGTGAATGAAGATTGCCATTCTTGACGACTACCAGGACGCGATCAGGTCGCTTCGGTGTTTTGGCAAGTTGGCCGGGCACGAGGTCACCGTCTGGAACCATCACACCAAGGATGTGGCCCTCCTGGCTCAGCGCCTGCGTGACACCGAGGCGCTGGTGCTAGTGCGTGAACGCACCCCGATTCCCGCGGAACTGATACTCAAGTTGCCTCAGCTGCGCATCATCAGCCAGAGTGGCGTTTATCCACACATCGATGTGGCTGCCTGCACCAGCCACGGCGTGATTGTCAGCGCCGGTCAGGGCTCGCGCCCGTCCTATGCCACGGCGGAACTGGCCTGGGGCCTGATGATCGCCTCGCTGCGCAACATTCCGCAGGAAATGGCGGCGCTCAAGGCGGGACACTGGCAATCCACTATGGGACAGGGCCTGCGTGGCAAGATCTTCGGTATCTATGGCTACGGGAAGATCGGTGCCGTCATGGCCGGCTATGCCAAGGCCTTCGGCATGAAGGTGCTGGTGTGGGGGCGGCCCAGCACCCTGGTCAAGGCCGGAGAGGCGGGCCACGAGTTAGCCGCCGGTCGCGCCGCCTTCTTTGCAACTGCAGATGTGGTCAGCCTGCATGTGCGAGCTACCGAGGAGACGCGGGGTCTGGTCACAGCGGTCGATCTGGCGCTGATGAAACCCACCGCACTGTTTCTCAATACCAGTCGCGCATCGCTGGTGGAGCCCGGCGCGCTGGTGGCGGCGCTGCGGGCCGGCCGACCGGGCATGGCTGCCGTGGATGTGTTCGATGAGGAGCCGGCACTGGGTGCGCGCGACCCGCTGATCCAGTTGCCCAACGTGGTATGCACGCCGCACCTGGGTTATGTCGAGTCGACCACGTATGAATTTGCCATGGGCGCAGCCTTCGACCAGGTCCTCGCCTACGCAGCCGGCAATCCGGTAAATGTGGTCAATCCCGATGCGCTCGCGGGGGCGCGACATTGACTGGCTTTCCATTTTCATGCAATGCGGCCGGCCTATGCTCACAGGACGGTCTTACGCGCGAGGACATGGATTGCCTGTTGGACTCTGGCAGGGTGTTGAAAAAGGGGGATACGATCCC
>CAIPGJ010000792.1 GCA_903864555.1 uncultured Pseudomonadota bacterium
CTGCATGGGGGGCCGGGTGCCGGATGCTCGCCGCGCCATCGCCGTTTTTTCGACCCGGCTGTCTATCGCATCATCCTGTTCGACCAGCGCGGATCCGGGCGTTCATTGCCCCTGGGTGAGCTGTGTGACAACACCACCGCGCACCTGATCGGCGACATGGAGCGGCTCAGGCAGCATCTGGGCGTGGAGCGCTGGCTGCTGTTCGGTGGATCCTGGGGCAGCACGCTCGCCCTGGCCTATGCCCAGGCGCATCCGGAACGTTGCCTCGGGCTGGTGCTGCGCGGCATCTTTCTCGCCCGCCCCCGGGAAATCGACTGGTTCATGCAGGGCATGGGCCGGGTGTATCCGGAAGCCTGGGAGACGTTTGCCGGATACCTGCCCGAATCCTGTCGCGCAGACCTGCTGCAGGCGTTTTACCAGCGTCTCACTGACCCGGACCCGGCCATCCACATGCCAGCCGCGCGAGTCTGGAGCCACTATGAAGGCGCTTGCTCCACCCTGCTGCCTGATCCGGAAACCTTGGCCCATTTCGCTGACGATACCGTGGCCCTGGGGCTGGCACGCATCGAGGCGCATTACTTCGTGAACCGGGCCTTCCTCGGCGAGAACGAGTTGCTGAACCGGGTCGCGCGACTGCGTGGATTGCCTGGGATCATCGTTCAGGGGCGCTATGACATGGTTTGTCCGCTGGAATCTGCCCATGCCCTGCACCAGGCCTGGCCAGAAGCCGAGTACTGCATCGTTCCCGATGCAGGGCATGCTGCCTGGGAGCCTGGCAACCTGTCAGCGCTGGTCGAGGCTACCCGGCGCTTCGGCCGCAGCGGCCATTTCCGCCCCTGTCCATCCTGACCGGGAGGTGCCTGGCCGCATGTCCCGGGTGCCTGCGGTCGACACTTCCATTAACGCAGTGCACGATGTGGCGCAGTTACAATACTTCCGATGTCTGCCGTCCTGCCCTCAAGCATGAATCATGAATGGCTGCGCCAGCGCATGGCGGCCCGTGAGCGGGCGCCTGCCCTGGTCGATGGCGACCATCGCCCGCTGGATCAGCGCACCGCCTATCGCGATGCTGCCGTGCTGATTCCGCTGGTGGAACGTGAGCAGGGGCTTACTGTCCTTCTCACGAAGCGCACGGCTCACCTGCGCCACCATGCGGGTCAGATTTCGTTTCCGGGCGGACGCACCGAGCCGCACGATCCCTCGCCCGTACACACGGCATTGCGTGAAACGCATGAGGAAATCGGCCTGGCCGAGCAGCACATCGAAATACTCGGCACCCTGGACGAATACACCACCGGCACCGCCTTTCGCATCACTCCGGTGATCGGGCTGGTCCACCAGCCTTTCCAGCTGCAACTGGATGCCTTCGAGGTGGACCAGGTGTTCGAGCTGCCGCTGGAGCTGCTGTTCGACCGCAGGCACCATCAGCGCAACAGCATCGTCAACAATGGGCGTCTGCACCAGTACCACGCCATCCCCTATCGGGAGCATTACATCTGGGGCGCCACTGCGGCGATGCTGATACATCTCGGGCAGTTTCTCGCTGCGGACGCCGCCGAGTCTCCGCTGCTCCCCTGAAATCGGACACACCATGAGCCTTCTTTCCCTGATCTGCGCACTCATCCTCGAGCAATGGCGTCCCCTGGCCGAGCGCCATGCCCTGTTTTCCCCGGCGCAACGCCTGGCTGACCATCTGGAGGCCCAGTTCAATGCCGGCCAGACCCAGCATGGGGTCATTGCCTGGATGCTCGCAGTCCTGCCTGCAGTCATCGGTGCCTGGCTGCTGTACCTGCTGTGCGCCTGGATCAGCCCGCTGCTGGCGCTGGCCTTCAATGTCGGCGTGCTCTACCTGACCATGGGATTCCGCCAGTTCAGTCACTACTTCACCGACATCAATCTCGCGCTCAAGGACGACGACCTCGAGCGGGCCCGTGAACTGCTCGCACGCTGGCGCGGCAGCAGCTGTGCCGGACTGAGCGGTGAGGAAATAGCCCGGCTCACCATCGAGGAGGCGCTGACCGCCTCGCACCGCCATGTGTTCGGCGTGGTGTTCTGGTTTGTCATCCTGCCCGGACCGGCAGGCGCCGTGCTGTACCGCCTGTCCATGTACCTGCGCCGACGCTGGGGTACTGAAGCTGCCGCAGAGTTGTCCCCGGTGGTTGATCGCGGCCAGTTCGGACGCTTTGCCCGGGATGCTTTCATGGTCCTCGACTGGATGCCGGTGCGCGTCACCGCGGCCGCGTTTGCCGTGGTGGGCGACTTCGAGGATGCCGTGTATTGCTGGCGCAACCAGGCGGCCAGCTGGGCTGATCGGGGCCTCGGCCTGGTGCTGGCTGCCGGCGCTGGTGCGTTGGGCGTGCGCCTTGGCATGCCGATAGAGCATGGCAGCGAAATCATCGATCGTCCGGAACTGGGTGTGGGCGAGGAGGCCGATGCCGCCATGCTGGATAGCACCGTCGGCCTGGTATGGCGGGCGCTGGTCCTTTACCTGCTCTTGCTGCTGCTGATAGGGATTGCCCAGGCAGTTCGGTAATCGCCCCATTGGCGTGATTACATTTCAGATGTGGTGTCAATGACGATCAGTTGATGGTCACAAAAATGATCATATTATCGGTGTCGGGCCGGAACTGCATGCCGGTTGGAGGGGTGGATCAACTGCGGCGGAACGCTGCTTCCGCCGAAGCGATGCGCCGGTACAGATCCAGCCTGCGCGTGGCGATCTTTCCTGTTTCCGCGGCCAGGCTCACGGCGCAACCTGGTTCGCGCAGATGGTGGCAATCCGGAAAGCGGCACTCGTCCAGCAACGACCGGAATTCGATGAAGCCTGCGGCGATCTCCCGCCAGTCCAGGTGCGACAGCCCGAACTCCTGCATGCCCGGACAGTCGATCACGGTGCTGGACTCATCCAGGCGGTACATCAGCGCACGTGTGGTGGTGTGCTTGCCCGAGGCGAGGAAGGTGGAAATCTCGCGAGTAGCGGCGCGGGCTTCGGGAAAGAGCGCGTTGATGATGGTCGACTTGCCCATGCCCGACTGGCCGATCAGCACCGTGGACTCACCCGCCAGGTGCTCGCGCAGCAAGCCTGCATCCTGCAGCGCCGACAAGCGTACCAGCCGGTAGCCCGCAGTCACGAAAGCTTGCAGACGTTCCGCAGCCGCCTCGGCCTGCGCCGCAAGGTCGCACTTGTTCAGCACCAGCAGCGATTTCATCCCGGCATTTTCTGCAGCCACCAGGGCCCGCGCGATCAGTTCGTCGCTGAAGCTGGGCTCGACCGCAGCCACGATGAGCACCTGCGTCGCGTTGGCGGCAATCAGCTTGGTGCGCTGGGGCGCGGAGCGGAAGAACAGAGTGGAACGCGGGTCGGTCGCTTCGATGACGCCCTGCCCGGGCGACACCACGCCCACCGCCACATGGTCGCCGCAGGCGTATTCGGAACGCTTGCCGCGTGGCACGCAGTCCAGCGGACCGGAAGCGGTCTGCACCAGATAGCGGCGTCCGTAGGCGGCGATGATCTGGCCCGACAGCCGCGGGGCGGATGCAGGCCTGGGACGGAAAGCGGCCTTGTTCAAGGCGGGGTTGCTCAAAGCAGTGCTTCGACTTTGGCCGCGCAGATGAAGTCGTTCATCGAAATGCCCTTCACGGTATGGGTGCTGAACGCTACTTCGCAGCGCTGATAAGCGACCAGCAGGTCCGGATGATGGTCTTCGCGCCCGGCGATCCAGGCGACTGCATTGGCGAAGGCGACCGTCTCACTGTACCCGGGAAATGTGAACGCTTTGCGTAGCGCACCCTCGCGGACCGACCACCCCGGCAGTTGCGCGAGCAGTGACTGTGCTTCGCTGTCGGCCATGGCCGGCGTTCC
>CAIPGJ010000793.1 GCA_903864555.1 uncultured Pseudomonadota bacterium
GCGGCTTGTCCAGCAGGAACTCATCGGCGATGCCGGTGACCTGCCGCGCGCCTTCGTCGATCGCGCGCTCGGGATTGAGATAACTCTGCCAGTGACGACCGGTGAGGCGCCGTCCCAGCATCTCCACACAGGCGATTTCGATCAGGCGGTGTCCCTGGCGCACTTCCAGCCCTGTGGTCTCGGTATCGAGAATAATTTGTCGCTGGCTCATACCTGCTCCCTGTACTGTTCGGCCTGTTCGCGAGCGGCCTGATCCACGCGCTCGTTCTCGATATGGCCACTGTGTCCACGCACCCACTGCCAACGCACCTCGTGCGGACCGGTCGCCGCCGACAGCCGCTGCCACAGATCTTGATTCTTGACCGGTTTCTTATCGGCGGTGAGCCAACCGTTGGCACGCCACTTCGGCATCCATTGCTCGATGCCCTGCATCACGTAGCGCGAATCCGTGCAAAGGCGCACCTGACAGGGGCGCTTGAGCGCCTCCAGCGCGGCAATGGCGGCCATCAATTCCATGCGATTGTTGGTGGTGTCCGACTCACCGCCGGCCAATAGGCGTTCGACACCCTGGGCCCGCAACAAGGCGGCCCAGCCGCCAGGTCCCGGATTGCCGAGACAGGCGCCGTCGGTGAAAGCCTCAATTTCCGTTGTCATCCATATTTCCAATAGCGTCAGGGATTCATGTACTGCGCCGGGCGCCCGAAGCCAAGCCATGGCTGATCGGCTGGGTCAAAGTCAGCCGGCGGGACCGCTGTAACAGCGTATCGACACGTAATTTGCGTGCCAACAGCAGGTAGCCGCCACCCAGGAACGGGCTCTGCTGGGACTCCATCCACGGCAGCATGGCGCCGACACGCCGCATGCCTTCGAACTGCAAATCCTCGCTCGGCAACCATTGTCGCAGCAATGCCGGCGGTGGCGGCAGGGAGCGGCGCTGCCACAGCCACCACGGTAACCAGCCACTCCACGGATGCACCCCGGTAAGTGCCAATACACCACCTGGCGCGAGCACGCGAGCCATTTCAGACAGCACTTCACGTGGCGAACTAACCACCTCGAGGACATGCTTCAGCACGATCAGGTCGAAGGTATCGTTGCGAAAGGGCAAGGCCTCGTCCGTACGCGCGCGCACCGCACCGACATAGCCCGTATCGTTAAGACGCAGCCGCACCCAACCATGGAGTCTCGCCAAGGCAGGTGGCACGTCATGAGGCATGGTGGAAACCTGCAGCGCATCCCTGCCCACACAGCGTTTGAGCGCATCATGCAACTCCGCCGTTTCCGCTGCCAGTAAATCACGCATGGGCTGTCTGGCATAGGTTTCAATCAAACTCAGCATCTCCAGGGATTTTTTAGAGTCTGTTTGGACAAACCGGCAGCTTGATCATCTGCCCCGGCATCAATTGGCCTTGCGGCAATCCATTCAGATCGACCAGGATACGCACATCCGAACAGGGGATTTTGCGCCCCAGGGCCTCCAGCGTATCCCCACGCTGCACCCGGTAGGATTTGGTGCGTGTAGGCATCGCCACAGCTGTGCTGGCGGCACTCACCGGAGCGACATAAAGACTGCGGCTGGTCGCAGGTATGCCAGCCAGATGCAAGTCCCGCGCCAGAATGGGCCAGGGACCATCCACACAGCGCACCCCATACACCTTTTCCAGCACCTTGGGCACGAAGATGGCCGTGCCTTCCAGTTGCACCTGCCGCGGATCGAGCCGCGGATTGAGATTGCGCAGGGTACGGAACCAACCCGCGTTCATGCCCGCGGTCGAACCGAGACAGACGGTCAATTCCGACAACGAGACCGCCCGCTTGAGCTCGATCCGCCCCGGCGCACCGTCAAACCCCGGGAACTGCAGGTTGTAGCTCTCCGGATGCAGGAACAGC
>CAIPGJ010000794.1 GCA_903864555.1 uncultured Pseudomonadota bacterium
CAAAGGGCTGTTGATGCAGGCGCGGACGTCATCATCGCCGCAGAAGGCGTGCTGAACGAAGTGATGTTCTGGAATGACGTGAAATCCATCGATGGCGCCACCGTGCTGGACGCGGTGGGCGCCAGCTTCCTGTTCGCCGAGATGATGGTCAACATGAAACGCAAGATGGGCCTCGGCGTCGGGCGGCGCTGGGCTTATGCGATCCCGCCGAAAGATGTTCTGGATGCACTGGATTCGAATCAAGGCTAGATCGGCTTCCCAGCCAATTGCTCAAAGAATCATCCAAACACCCGTGTTGTCCGCAGCATTTGCCGCTGGCAAAGTTTTCGTCGTTGCGTGGCGCGATCCTTGATCTGACACCGCGCCTGCCTGCCATCCAAGCCTCCACGCTGCTGATCGTCGGCTCCAGGGGGCAACAAGGATCATTGGATGGAGCAAAGCAGGCCAGCGAGTTGATTCCACACTGCCGGCTCGCCATCATGGAAGGCATGCCATTCAATGTGATGTCAGCCTGTGCTGACGCATGCGTGAGTGAAACCCTGCAGTTCCTCGATGGGCTGTCATAACAGGGATCCAACGATCGCGTGTGTCCTCGGATTCTGCACCACCATGGAATGGCACGCTGTGCTGACACTCCACGTCCGGATGCAACGCCTACTCCATCTTGATGCCGGCCTTGCGGATGATGGGCTCGAGCATCGTCATTTCCGATTTGATGAACGAGGCCATTCCCTCTGAACTCAGGGGGGCCATGGGTGTGAAGGCGCTTGTTTCCAGCTTCTTGGTGAAGACCGGCGTTCTTACGGCTGCCGTGAAGACACTGTTCAGGCGGGCAACAATCTCGGGCGGCGTATTGGGATGCACGATCGCCCCGTACCAGAGAGAAGCCACCACCGGGATCCCCGATTCGGTGAGGCTGGGTACATTTGGCAGACCCGCCCAGCGCTCGCGGCCGGTGGTTGCAAATGCCACCAGTTTCCCGGCTTCCACCAGCGCCTTGTCCGAGCCCACCACCAGATCGACACGTCCGGCCATCAGGTCGACATAGGACTGCGACGATCCCTTGTATCCGATCATGGTCATATCGATGCCGGCAGCCTCGCGTATGCGCTCGGCGATGATGTGGCTGCTCGACCCTATAGTCACCGCCACATTCAGCTTGCGCGGATTGGCCTTGGCGTAAGCCACCAGACTCTTGATGTCCTTGAACGGCAGTGACGGCGGTCCCATCAGCCTCAATGTGGCTTCCACATGCAGGGCCACCGGTGCGTAGTCGCGATTCGGCAGAAACCTGAAATCCGGGTCGAGCAAGGGCTGGCTGGTCAGCAATCCGTCAATGACTGCGGCGATCAGGTAGCCATCCGCCGGCGCATTGCGCATGGCAACCACGCTCAGCCTGCTGTTCGCCCCGGGCCTGTTTTCGAACACGATGGGCTGACCGAGCATCGCCGAGGCCTCGGTCACCGCGGCACGCAGCGGGGTCTCCGAGGGACCGCCCGGCGGAAACGGATAGATATAGGTGATCGGTTTGGCGGGATAGGACTGCGCAATGGCAGTCGCGGCCAGCATGGCCGCCATCGGCAGGGCGATGAGTGCACCGATGAAGCACTTGAAACCCTTTTGCATGTCCACTCCTTCGTCGTGGTTCAGGAAAAATTGATCTGCAAGCTGCGACTGGTGCAGCTGTTAATCGTGCCGATGCAGCAGGCCGCCGTCCACTGTCACAACCGTTCCGCTCATGTAACCGGCAAGGTCGGATGCCAGAAAGGCGACAACTGCGCTGATTTCCAACGGCGTGATGGTGCGCCCGAAGGGCTTCGATGCGGTGAGCTCCTGCCACCGTTCCTCGTCGCCGAACTTCTCCCTCGCCTTCTTCCTGAAGGAGATCAGCGTCTTGTCGGTCAGCACCGAGGCCGGATTCACGCCGACGACGCGTATGCCGTGATCCGGCGAAGCCGCCCCCAGCGCCTTGGTAAACGCCATCAGGGAAGCATTGCCCGTGGTTCCTGCAATGTAATCATGGCGCATCCGCTCCCCGGCCGCCCCGATGATATTGATGATCACACCGCGGCCACGCGCCTTCATGAGTGTGTAATAGGCTCGGGTCAGATTGATGTACCCGTAGACCTTGAGGTCCCAGTAGCTTCGCCACAGGGCGTCGTCTATCTCCTCCAGAGTGCCGGTCTGGATGGCACCCGCATTGTTGACCAGGATGTCCACCCCGGGAAATGCCGCGGCCACGGCGCGCACGCTCGCCTCCTGCGACAGGTCTGCCGGCCATATGCGCACATCGACGGAAAACTTCTGCAGGACCTGGCATGCCTTTTCCAGATCCGCCAGGCCGCGCGCCACCAGCACCAGATTGCAGCCCTCTTCAGCCAAGCGCTCCGCGATGAACAAGCCTATGCCCTTGGAGCCGCCGGTGATCAGTGCCGTCCTGCCTTTGATACCAAGGTCCACGACTGTGCCTTTCAGGGCTCCGTTCGCCCATAACGTACCGGATGAGTAGGCTGGGCAATCCCGGCTCAGTCCAACAATCGGAACAACCTGAAATTTCAGTTTAGCCTCCCGAACTCGATAGTCTGCCGGGGAGATCGCGCTTTCAAGCCGGTCTTCGTGCCTGAAACCAAGCGGCAATGAGCCGCGTCTGGTGACCATTCTGCGGTTGATATACTGGAAATGACGATCCGCTCCTGAAGCG
>CAIPGJ010000795.1 GCA_903864555.1 uncultured Pseudomonadota bacterium
ACGTCCCCGTCAGCCAGTACGTCGTCGTAGTTGCTGACGCGGTCGTGCAGCAGGCCGATCTTGACGAAGGCATCGCACCAGTGGCGGCTGGACTGGCCTGCCAGGCATTGGGCCACTTCGCCATTGATGAAGGCGTGGTTGGTGATGCGGCCCTTCACCGTGGCGTAGGTGGAATTGGCGGCCAGGTCGTCACGGCCGATCACCTTGCAGAAGGTCAGCCAGTGCTCGTCCTTGGACACCACCAGGTTGAGCCAGCCGTCGGTGGTGCGGAAGGTGCCGTTGGGGCAGGAGGTGGGCAGGGGCGTTTCCTTGCCGGCCGCGGCATGCTCGAGGATGCTCACTGACTGCAGCGCCAGTGCCGACTGCAGCAGGCTGCAGTCGACATGGTGGCCGCGGCCGGTGTCACGCCGCTGGTACAGGGCCACGGCGATGTTCTGGAACACGAAGAGGCCGGTGACGAAATCGATGGGCCAGATGGGCAGCCGGTGCGGCATGCCGTCGCTCACCCCCAGGTTGACGCTCATGATGCCACTGGCGGCCTGGATCACAGCGTCGGTGGCGGGGCGCTCGCTTTGCGCGCCGCTGAGGCCGAAGCCCGACACCGAGGCGTAGATGAGCGCCGGGTAAGCCGCCGACAGGCGCGCGTAGCCAAAGCCCAGGCGGTCGATGACGCCGGGGCGGAAGCTTTGCAGGAACACGTCGGCGCTGCTGACCATCTTTTCCAGCACTGCGGCACCGGCGGGTTTCTTCAGGTCGAGCGCGATGGAGCGCTTGCCGCTGTTGGTGGCGATGGCGAGCGTGCTGAAGTCCCCGGCGTTGACGCCGCGTGTGCGCGACCAGTCGCCGTCGGCCGGCTCCACCTTGATGACAGTGGCGCCATGCTGGCCGAGCAGCATGGCGGCACCCGGACCGGCCAGCCCCTGGCTGGCATCGACGACGCGCAATCCGGCGAAGGCGCCCTTGTTGTCTGCACTCATGTTGGGGCTTTCATCGGCAAAAGTTGGCAGGGTGTTGAACAAGGGGGATACGATCCCCCTTGTTCCCCTTGTCCCCTGAATCGGGGGCTATTGAAAATCGCTTCCCGGAAGCCTCTTTGCATGATTTGAACAAGGGCCATCCGGGAATCGATTTTCAACAGCCTGTTAGTCAATCATTCCGGCTTGATGCCGCGCTCGATCGCCACGCGTTTCCACTGTGCGATCTCGTCACGGACCAGCTTGGTGAACTCCGGTGCGGTGAGCTGCGAGGGCTGCGAGCGTTCCTGCTGGATGAACTTCGTGAACGACTCGGTCGACGTGATGGCGCGGATCTCGCGGTTCAGGTAGTCCACCACGGGTTGCGGTGTGCCGCCGGTGGTGATGAGGCCGAACCAGTTGTCGAAGCGGTAGCCGGGCAGCGTGGAGGAGAGCGAGGGCACGCCGGGCCAGGCCGGGTTGAGATCCACCGAGGTCAACGCGATCGGGCGGATCTTGCCGGCCGCCAGCAACCCGGCCAGCGAACTGTTGGAGGTGATGATGAAGTCAAAGCGGCCGGCCAGCATATCGGTAAGCGCCGGGGCCACGCCCTTGTAGGCGATATGCACCATCTGCGTCTTGGCAAAGCTGTTGAACAGTTCGCCGTTGATGTGCGCCGAGGAGCCGATGCCGGGAGAGCCGTAGTTGAGCGAACCTGGCTTGGCGCGCGCCGCCGCGATGACATCGGCCGCGGTCTTGTAGGGGGAGCCGACGGGCACTGCCATGATCAGCGGGCCGGTCATCAGGATGGCCACTGGCGAGAAATCGTTCACCGAGTCAAAGGGCAGGTCCGGCTGCACCCCTGCCGTGATGGCAAAGGCGTTGCTCGCCAGCAGCATGTTGGAGCCGTCCTTTGGGGCCTTGGCCACGGAGGCGGTGCCGATGACGCTGCCTGCGCCAGGGCGGTTTTCCACGATCACGCTGTTGCCGAACTTGGCCATGATGGCCGAGGCGGCAGCGCGTCCCTGCAGGTCAGTGCTGGCCCCGGGGGCAAAGGGCACGACGATTTTCATGTTGCGCGGCATCTGCTGGTCGGCGGCCTGGGTGGCCGGAGCGGCAAGCGTGAGG
>CAIPGJ010000796.1 GCA_903864555.1 uncultured Pseudomonadota bacterium
CGCGGGGATGACAGTAGTGAGTTATCCCTGCTTCCAGATATGAGGCCATTGTTTCGGTAGGCACTGCAGACAGATTCGCAGATACCAGACCTTTCCCCGGAAATCGGTGAAGAACCTTTGACAAGGGGGTAAACCGCGCCGCAGCCTCACACTCGTATCAGTCCCGCCAGGGCATGGATCACCACCCCCGCCAGCCCGCCGATCAGCGTGCCGTTGATGCGGATGTACTGCAGGTCGCGGCCGATGTTGATCTCGAACTGGTGCACCATGTAGTCCTCGTCCCAGGCCTTCACCTGGCTGGCGATGAAGCGCCCGATGCTCTCCCGATGCTCCTCGTTGAGCACGCGCGCCGCCGCGAGGATCTGCTCATTCACCCATTCGCGCATGGCGGCATCGGCCTGCAGGCGCACGCCCAGGTTCTGGATGGCCGAGACCAGGCGCGTGCGCACCACCGAGTCCGGATCGGCCAGGTCGCGTTCCAGCCAGGCGCGCACCTGCAGCCACAGGTCCTGCAGCCAGGCAGCCAGTTCCGGGCGCGCCAGCAACTGATCGCCGCGCATGCGGAAAGCCTCGTCGCTTTTCAGCCGCCCGATGAAGGTCGCGACGATTTCGTCATAGCGCCGCCGCAGCGCATGCTCCGGATCGGCCAGCACCTCGTCGATCAGGCGCGACACCGCGGCCACCAGCTTCTTTCCCGAGTAGCCGCCGATGGCCGCATCGACCTGCATGCCCATGAGGTAACGACGCCAGCCTTCGAATTCCCTGGCGATCAGTTCGGCAATCTTTTCCTGCACGCCCTCTTCGGCCAGCATTTCGCGCGCGTGCACCAGCAGCCGGTCCAGCAATTGCTGGTGGCGGCCGTCCTGCACCACGAGGTCGAGCACCCTGCCTGCCAGCGGGGCGAGCGCAGCCTCGCGCAGCCGCGCCAGCATCGCCGCATGCAGAAAGCGCTGCACGCGCGCGTCCTCCACTGTCTGCAGGGCATAGGCCAGCGCGCGCGCGCCGTAGCCACCCAGCATCGCGGCCACCGCGCGGCCACCCAACCAATGCGACAGACGCGCGGCCGGATCGAATTCGCGGATGCGCTGCAGGATCAGCTCGGTGCGCAGGAAGTTACCCGAGATGAAGCCGCCCAGATTCTCGGCAATGCGCCCTTTGTTGCGCGGGATGATGGCGGTGTGCGGCAGGGGCAGCCCCAGCGGATGGCGAAACAGCGCCACCACGGCGAACCAGTCAGCCAGTGCACCGATCATGGCCGCCTCGGCAAATGCCCCCACCCAGGCGAACAGTGGATGTTGTGACTCGAAACGTCGGGCCAGCACGAACAGCAGCACCATCAGCAACAGCAGCCCGGTGGCCAGGCGCTTCATGTGCCGCAGCTGCTGCAGTTGCAGCTGCTGGCGTGGCAGGCCGTCGGCGGCAGGAGCAGGATTCATGGCGGGTCCACCTCCCGCCATGAGGGCAAAGCGTGCAAGCGTGCGGCGGGTCAGCCGATAATACCCTTCGCACGCATCTGCGCGATCTGTTCCGGGTCATAGCCCAGGCCACCCATGATCTCGTCGGTGTGCTGGCCGCCATCCGGCGTGGGCCGGCGTATGGCGCGGCTGGCGCCGACGAATTGCAGCGGGTTGGCCACCACCTTGATCTCGCCCAGCACCGGATGCTGCACCGGCTGCGCCATGCCCAGGTGGCGGATCTGCTCATCGGCAAACACCTTGTCCATGGTGTAGATGGGGCCGCAGGGCACGCCCGCCTGTTCCATGGCGCGGATCCAGTACTCCATCGGCTTCGTTCGGGTGATTTCGCCCATGGCTGCCTGCAAGGCCTCCCGATCCTTGTAGCGCTGCTGCTTGGTCTCCCATTCGTGGCCTGGGCGGGTCCATTCGGGCTGTTCCAGCACCTCGCAGATCTTCAGCCACATTTTCTGCGAGGTGCCGGCGATGTTGAAGTGGCCGTCGCTCGAAGGATAAACCCCGGTGGTGTCGCCGGTCGGGTGCATGTTGCCCGCAGGTTTCGCCACATGCCCGTCGATGAGGTAACGCGAGGCCTGGAAGTCCATCATCATGATCAGCGCCTCCAGCAGGCTGGTCTGCACCCAGCGCCCCTGGCCGGTGCGGTCCCGCTGGTAGATGGCCATCATGATCCCCAGAGCCAGCAGATTGCCGGCAGTGAGGTCACCCACGGCAATCCCGGTGCGCAGCGGCGGGCTGCCGGGAAAACCAGTAACCGTCATCAGGCCGGACATGCCCTGCACGATCTGGTCGACCCCGCCGCGCTTGGCGATGGGACCGTCCTGACCAAAGCCCGAATTGCTGGCGTAGATCAGGCGCGAATTCACCTTGCGCAGGTCCTCCCAGGACACCTTCAGGCGGTGCTTCACGTCGGGCCGCCAGTTCTCGATCACCACATCGGCGTCCTTCACCATCTTCAGCAGCGCCTCATGGCCTTCCGGCGTCTTGAGATTGAGCTTGATGGAGCGCTTGTTGCGATGCAGGTTCTGGTGGTCGAAGCCATGGCGCTTCTCGCCGTCGGCGCGCGCATCTTCGGTGGGCTCGACCTTGATGACATCGGCGCCCCAGTCGGCGAGGTGGCGCACGCAGGTGGGACCTGCGCGCGCCAGGCACAGGTCAATGACCTTGAGTCCGGTGAGGGGAAGGCTTGCGTCGTCCATGTCGTCCTCCTGGGAAGCTGGAATGGGGATGCCGGCGGGGTGCCTGACCGGTATCGGCCGGTATCGGCCTGCGTCGACAGTCGCGGAGCATCTTGGAGTGCCCCTGCCGAAGGATGCTATCACGCGCAATTCGCGCGGCGACGCGCGCGCCGGCGGGCTTCCGCTATCATCCGGACACATCCGATGAAACCCAGCCGATGAAACCCAGCCGATGAAATGCCCGGCCTACAACGGGCACCTGCTGCGGGTTCGCACCAAGGAGGAGGCCATGAAGATCCTGTTGATGAAACTGGCGTTGCTGGCGATGTCCATCCACGCCGGCCTGGCGCAGGCCCAGGCCCAGGCCTGGCCCGCGCGCCCGATACGACTCATCATCCCTTTCGATGCAGGCGGGCCCACCGACACCGTCGGTCGCGGCGTTGCTGCGAAGATCGGCGAAGGCCTCAATGCAACGGTGCTGGTGGAGAACCGCGGTGGCGCCGCCACCATGATAGGCGCGGAGCTGGTGGCCAAGTCGGCGCCGGACGGCTACACACTGCTGCTCACCACGGGCACCGCCGTCAGCA
>CAIPGJ010000797.1 GCA_903864555.1 uncultured Pseudomonadota bacterium
GGTGCAACAGGTGCAACGGGTGCAACGGGTGCAACAGGTGCAACGGGTTCAACAGGTTCAACGGGTGCAACAGGTGCAACGGGTGCAATGGGTGCAATGGGTGCAACGGGTGCAACGGGTGCAACGGGTGCGAGGGGGCAATGGGGACTCAGGCGGCCGGTGGTGCGCAGACGCGCACCACCGGCAGGCAGGTCAATCACATCTTCTCGATTTTCGCAGCAGTAACGATGCGGCCCCAGATGTCCAGGTTGCGCTTCATCAACGCGCCGAGTTCGTCAGGTGAGGAAGGCGTGACGTCATAGCCCTGGGTGTTCAGCTGCGAGGTCACTTCCTTGTCGGCCAGCGCCGTGCGCAAGGTCTGGTTGATCTTGCCCACCACCGCGGGCTGCATCTTCAGCGGGCCGAGCACGGCGTGGTAGATGTTGGGCAGGTCAAAGCCCTTCAGTCCGGCCTCTTCCATGGTGGGTACATCGGGGAAGGACTTGTGGCGCACCGTGTCGGTCACGCCGATGATGCGGAATTTGCCGGCGCGCGCGAAGGGCAGCATGTGGCCGGCACCAGCGAACATGAAGGCGAGGTTGCCGGCGAGGAGATCGGTGGTGGCAGGACCGGTGCCCTTGTAGGGGACGTGCACCATCGGGATGCCGGTGACGTGCTGCAGCAGTTCGCCTGCCAGGTGGTTGGAAATGCCGATCCCGGCCGAGCCGTAGCTGGCCTTGGCGGGATTGGCCTTGGCATAGGCCAGCAGCTCGGCCACTGTCTTGAAGGGCATGTTGGCGTTGACGCCCAGCACATTCACCGTGCTGATGGTCTTGGCCACCGGCGTGAATCCGAGCGGTTCATAGGTCAGGGACTTGTACAGATGCGGGTTGAGGGTGTGCGTGGAGTCGGTGGTCCAGAACAGCGTGTAGCCGTCGGGGGTGGCACGCTGCACGAACTCGGCACCGATGGCGCTGCCCGCGCCGGGCTTGTTGTCGATGATCACCGACTTGCCCCACAGTTCGGCCAGGCGCTTGGTGACGGTGCGCGCGGCGGTGTCGGTGGCGCCGGCCGGATAGGCCACCACGAAGCGCACCAGACGGTCCGGATACTCCTGCGCCGCAGCTGGTGCTGCCTGCATGCCGGTGGCGACCAGTGCCGCCGCCAGGGCTCTTCCTGCAATGCCTGTCCTCATGTCCTGCTCCTTGTGGGTGTTCCTGTTGTTGCCTTTGTTGTCATGCATGCCGGCGAGCGGCCTGCCCGGACTCAGATCTTCTCGATCTTGGCGCCACGCACGATGCGGCCCCAGGTATCGAAGTTCTTGCGCATCAGCGCGCCCAGCTCATCGGCAGTGGTGGGCGTGACGTCATAGCCCTGCGTGTTCAGCTGGGTCACGGTCTCGGGCTGTGTGAGGGCGGTGCGGGCGGCCTGGTTCAGGCGCGTCACCAGGGGTGTCGGCAGCTTCAGCGGGCCCACCAGCGCGTGGTAGATGGCCGGCAGGTCAAAGCCCTTGAGCCCGGCCTCTTCCATGGTCGGCACATCGGGCAGGCGCGGGTGGCGCACGGTGTCGGCGGTGCCGATGACACGGATCTTGCCAGCGGTGAGCACCGGCAGCATCTGGCCCACGCCGGCGAACATGAAACCGATCTGACCACCCATGAGGTCGGCCAGCGCCGGCGAGCTGCCCTTGTAGGGGATGTGGGTCATCGGGATGCCGGTCACGGTTTGCAGTAGTTCACCCGCCAGGTGGTTGGAACTGCCGGTGCCGGCCGAGCCGTAGCTGGCCTTGCTGGGATTGGCCTTGGCATAGGCGAGCAGTTCACTGACGTTGCGGATGTTCAGCGTGGTGCTCACCACCAGCACGTTCACCGTGGAGACGCCCTTGGAGATGGGCGTGAAGCCCAGCGGCTCGTAGGGCAGGGTCTTGTACAGGTGCGGATTGAGCGTGTGCGTGCCGTCCACCGTCCACATCAGCGTGTAGCCGTCCGGGGCAGCTTTGGAGACGAATTCCGCACCGAGCGCGCCGCCGGCACCCGGCTTGTTCTCGATGATCACCGGCACGTTGAGCAGTGTGGAGAAGGGCCGCCCGAAGGTGCGCGCGGCGGTGTCGGTGGCGCCGGAGGTATAGCCGACGATGATGCGGATGGGCTTGTCCGGATATTGCTGGGCGCTGGCAACGGGTAC
>CAIPGJ010000798.1 GCA_903864555.1 uncultured Pseudomonadota bacterium
CCGCGAGGAAGCCGAGCGACAGCAGCGTGAGGCAGCCGAGCGGCAGGCGCGTGAAGCCGCCGAACGCCAGGCTGCCGAAGAACAGGCGGAGCAGGCGCGCAGGGCCCGCGCAGAGGCCGAGGCACGTCAGCGCGAAGACGATGAGCGCAGGGCGCGGGAAGCGGCAGAGCGCCAGGCCGCTGACCAACGGGCTGAACAGGAACGCAAAGCCCGCGAGGAAGCCGAGCGACAGCAGCGTGAGGCAGCCGAGCGGCAGGCGCGTGAAGCCGCCGAACGCCAGGCTGCCGAAGAACAGGCGGAGCAGGCGCGCAAGGCCCGCGCAGAGGCCGAGGCACGTCAGCGCGAAGACGATGAGCGCAGGGCTCGTGAAGCCGCCGAGCGCCAGATCATCGATGCGCGGGGGGAGAAGGCGCGCAAGGCTGCCGAGGACCTTCATGGGCAGACGCCTGCCGAAGTGCCGGGCGCCGAGGCGGAGGTGGGCCAGGCCGCGGCGCGTAGCCGAGTCGAAGCCGATGCCGAGGCGGCAGCCCAGACCCGCAAGGAGGCACGGGCACGCGAGAAGCTGGATGCCGATGCACGCAGGCGTGCCCAGGAGATATTGCAGGAGCGTGAGCCGTCCGAGCGCAGGCTGGAGCGCGAGGGGCAATATGGCCCGGGAACTGAGCGCAATTGGGCGCGCATCATCGCCATGGGCCTGTTCGGTATTCTGATGGCCGGTGTGGCCGCCATCCACTTTGTGCCGCTGGACCCGGCTCCCTACGAGAAGGCCGCTTCGCAGGGACTGGGACAGGACGTGCGCATCGGTTCGGTCAACATGGTGTTGTTTCCATTGCCAAGGCTGAAGTTCGAACGCATCGTCATCGGCGACGCGCAGGGCGCTCGCATCGCCCGCGTGCGGGCCACCCCCGAAATCGGCGCCTTGTTCGGCGAGCGCAAGACTTTCCGCACCGTCGAAGTGGAGGGCTTGGTGCTGCAGGGGCAATCGGCTGCGGGCGCACTCTGGGGGCGCAACGCCTCGGAGAGCCTGCGCATCGAGCGCATTGTCGCGAAGGGGGCGCAGCTGGAATGGGCAGGCGCCGCCCTGCCCGTATTGGATATCGAGCTGCAACTGGCTGCCGATGGCAGCGTCAAATCGGCCACGCTGGTCAATGAAGAGCGCAAGCTGACTGCGACGCTGCAACCGGAGGGCGCCCGGGCGCGCATCGAGGTCTCCGCAGGGACGCTCACGCTGCCCTTGGGTGGCGGCTATCCGATTCCCGATTTTTCCGGCAAGGGGCAACTCACGGCCAGCGAACTGGTGCTGAATGAAATGGAAGGCCGGGTGTGGGATGGGTTCATCCAGGGTAATGCACGCCTGCGCTGGGGCAATGCCTGGAGCCTGGAGGGCGAAATCTCGGCGCGCCAGCTGGATGCGGCCAAGGCTGGAGGCCCCTTGCTGGGCGGCGGACGTATCGAAGGCAAGGGCAATTACGTGATGCGGGGCCCGACGGTCGAAAAAATGTTCGCTGCAGCACGTCTGGACGGCAACTTCAGCCTGCAGAAGGGCAGTCTGTCCGGGGTGGATCTGACCAAGCTTCTGCAGGGCGCCGACAGCGTGGGTGGTGCCACGCTGTTCTCGGAGATCAGCGGCAGTTTCAGTGCCGACGCCACCCGGTTGCAACTGAGGCAGCTTCGCCTGGCTGCCGGCCTGCTCAACGCAGCCGGCAATCTGGATAGGGATGGGCAGGGCGGACTATCTGGCCGGGTGCAGGCCGAACTGCGCTCGCAGGCCCGAGCCTCCTTGGTGATTTCGGGCACGCTGAAGGAGCCGCAGTTCCGGCGTGGCAATTAAGGAAGGACTGAACAAGGGGGCTACGCCCTCTTGTCTATCCCCCACGTCAGAGGAAACAGTTGAACGGTGATCCTCGATTCGAGACTTGCTCAGTGTTTCCTTAACGGCCGGCCCGGTATCGTCCTATGCGTGCGTGCGTTGAAGTGGTTCCGGCCTGTCGCACTTTCCCTCCCCTGAAGTGCCGCTACGTGTCAGTTTTCAGTCGGCCTCCGGTATAATTCAGGCCATGCCGATA